>NZ_CALRZC010000175.1:0-17858 GCF_943372545.1 Variovorax sp. YR752
CGCTCGCCAGCCAGCAGGCCCACCCGATCAGGCTAGAACGACGCACGGAACTGCGCACCCCACATGCGCGGTTCGTTGATGAAGCCGGTCAGGTTGTCGAAGTCGATGCCGCCGACGATGCGGATCTGGTTGGTGATGTTGCGGCCAAACAGCGCCGCCTCGTACTTGCCGTTGCCCCAGATGTAGCCCAGCCGCACGCCGCCCTCGGTCAGCGGCTTGCCGGTGAACTCGGTCGACTCGTAGAGGAAGAAGTTGATCTTGCTGCGGTAGGTCCAGTCGGTCAGCGCATAGAACTCGCCGCTGGCCACCGGCTGCGTGTACTTCAGCGTGAAGTTCAGCGTCGTCTTCGGCGCCTGCGGCAGCGGGTTGCCGTCGATCAGTGCCTTGCCGTTGGCGTCGACCGGATCGAGCACCGTGCAGTTCGGCCGGGGAGCGCCGGGCTGGCCGAACAGGTACTGCGTGGTGCCGCAGGGCGACACCGCCAGGTTGGCGTCCTTGATCTTGGTGTCGTTGTAGCCCAGGCCGATGCTGGCCATCCATTGGTCGGACAGCAGCGCCTGCGCATCAAGCTCGAAACCCTGGCCCACCGCCTTGTCGGCGTTGAGCAGGATGTTCGCGTTGCCGGCGCCGCCCACGGCGGTGAGCTGCAGGTCCTTCACGGTGTAGTGGAAGACGCCGAAGTTGACCCGCGCCCGGCCGCCGAACAGCTCGGTCTTGACGCCCGCCTCGACCGAGGTGTTGGTCTCCGGCGTGGCCACCGACTGGTCGTTGAACTGGCCGGCACCCTGCACGCTGGAGCCGCGGAAGCCGGTGGCGATGCGCGCGTAGAGCTTGGTCGCCGGCGCGACGGCGTAGGTGCCGCTGAGGTCCCAGTTGAATTTGCCGTCGCTGGTGGCCGCGGCCAGCGGGCCGAACGAGCCCAGCTCGGCCAGCGTGGTGCGCGGGCCCGGCGGGTTGGTCGTGGTGGCGCAGTTGAAGGTCGAGCAGTTGTAGTCGGTGACCTTGAAGTTCTTCTTGTCGCGCGTGTAGCGCGCGCCGGCGCGCACTTGCGCCTGCGGCGACAGTTCGTAGCTCAGCGCGCCGAACAGCGCCCAGGCGTTGTTGCGCTGGTGCACCTTCTGGTAGGCGTCCTGCGGGTTGCCGGCGGCGCTGCTGTTGTAGCTGAAGCTCTCGATGTCGTAGTCCTCGTGGAACAGGTAGGCGCCGGCCTGCCAGCCCAGCGCCGTCTTGGTGGTGGACTCGAGGCGGAACTCCTGCGTGACCTGGCGATGCTTGGGAATGCCGTCGGCGGTTTCCGAGAGGAACGGAATCGAGCCGGCGCCGCCGCTGAACACGTAGGGCGGCGCGCCGCCGTCGATGTCGCCGCGGCTGAAGGTGTCGACCTGCTCGAAGCCGGTGATCGAGTGCAGCGCCATGTCGCCCAGGCCGAAGCGCAGGCGCAGGTTGGCGCCGACGTTCTTCAGCTCCGACTTGTTGACGCCGTCGTACTCGACGACATGCTCGTTGAAGCCGGGCACGAAGTCGTTGGTGCCGGGCTGGATGATGTTGGCGCGGAACAGGCGTGCCGAGCCGTCGAAGTCGCGAAGGTGCACGTTGGCCAGCGCGCTGAAGTCCTTGTCGCGCTGCCACAGGTACTGGGCGCGCAAGGCCGTGTCGCGGTACCCCTCCAGGTCCTGCGTCGGGCCGGCGTCGAAGTTGTTCTTGACCCAGTCGTCACGGGTCTGGTTGAGCACCGACAGGCGCAGCGCCGTGGTCTCGCTGGTCGGCAGGTTGAGCGCGCCTTCGGCGTTGATCGTCTTCATCGTGCCGATCGACAGGCTGCCGTAGCCCTCGCGCTTGTTGCTCGGCCGCGCCGACTCGAACTTGACCACGCCGGCCGGCGTGTTGCGGCCGAACAGGGTGCCCTGCGGGCCGCGCAGCACCTCGATGCGGTCGAGGTCGAAGGCGGGGAAGCCCTTGAGGATGGGGTTCTCCTGCACCACCTCGTCGTAGACCAGCGACACCGGCTGCGAGGCGTTGAGGCGGAAGTCGGTGTTGCCGTAGCCGCGGATGTAGAAGCGCGGGAAGGCGCGGCCGAAGGAGGACTCGATGTTCAGGCTGGGCACCCGGCCGGACAGGCCGCGCAGGTCCTGGCCGCCGGTGTTGATGACGTCGAGGTACTCGTTGTTGATCGTGCTGATCGAGCTGGGCACGTCCTGGATGTTCTCGTTGCGGCGCTCGGCGGTGACCGTCACCGCCTCCAGCGTCTGCTGCTGCGCGGCGGCGAGCCCCGACACCAGCGCCAGCGCCGCGGCGGCGACCGGTCGCAGGCGGCCAGCAGTTCGACGGAGATGCAAGGATTGGCGCGAGTGCTTCATGGGTCTCTCCTCGGATGTTGTGATGGGACGGCCGCGGCGCGACGCAAGCGGCGTGCCACGGTGAGAAGATGGCGCCTGCCACCGACCCGCCGCCGCCATGTTGACACCTGAACAGCAACGCCGCTACCGCAACGACGGCTACCTCGTGCTCGAAGGCTTCAAGCCGGCCGACGAACTGGCCGCGCTGCGCGAGCGAGCGCTGGCGATCGTCGAGGCCTTCGATCCCGCCGAGGGAGCCGGCATCTTCTCGACCACCGAGCAGGGCCGCAGCGCCGATGCCTGGTTCCTCGGCTCGGCCGGCGCGGTGCGCTGCTTCTTCGAGGAGGAGGCCTTCGATGCCGCCGGGCGTTTGCGCCAGGCCAAGCCGTTGTCGATCAACAAGATCGGCCACGCGCTGCACGACCTCGACCCGGTGTTCGACCGCTTCTCGCGCGACCCGCGCCTGGCCGCGCTGGCGCAGGATCTCGGCCTGGCCGATGCGCGGCTGTGGCAGTCGATGTTCATCTTCAAGCAGCCGGCCATCGGCGGCGAGGTGCGCTGGCACCAGGACGCGACCTTCCTGCACACCGAGCCCGAACGGATGCTCGGCTTCTGGTTCGCGCTGGAGGACGCCACGCGCGACAACGGCTGCCTGTGGGTGCAGCCCGGCGGCCATGGCGGCCCGCTGCGCGAGCGCTTCGTGCGCGAGGGCGACAGCCTGCGCATGCAGCCGCTCGACGCAACGCCGTGGCCGTCGAGCGACGAGGCGACGGCGCTGGAGGTGCCGGCCGGCACGCTGATCTGCTTCGACGGCCTGCTGCCTCACTACAGCGCGCCGAACCGCTCGGCGCGCTCGCGCCACGCCTACACGCTGCACCTGGCCGACGGATCGGCCCGCTGGCTGCCGAGCAACTGGCTGCAGCGTGCGCCGGACTTCCCGGTGCGTGGTTTTCGCTGAGCCGCCTGGCCCGAATCCTGCGCACGCAGCGGACCGTCGGCGCTATGCTGCGCCCATCGCTTCCTCGCAGGCATCCATGGCACAGGACACCCCGATTGGCGCGCGCCACATCCGCCTGACCTCGCACCCCGGCCAGCAGGGCGCCAGCGGCGCGCCGGCCATCCACTGGGGCGCGGCCGACGCACTGGAGCGCGGCCCCATCGTCGGCACCACCACCAGCCGCGCCCAGCGCAACGTGGTCGGCACGCACAGCGGCAGCTACGGCGTCTACCGGGCGCTGGCGGTGGCGGCCGGCAACCTCGTCAAGGGCCACCGCGCCGACCTCACCAACACCGCGCCGACCGACCCGATCGGCCCCTACGAACAGTGGGGTGATCCGGAGAAGATCGTCTCGATCGACCCCTGGGGCGCATCGGTGCAGTCGGTGTTCGCCGACTACCTGGAGCAGGGCTACGACATCCGCCCGACCATCGCCGTCACCAAGGCGCACATCCATCTGCCGGAGATCCGGCAGGCGCTGGCCTTCCAGCGCCTGCAGGTCGACGGCAAGGTGCTGCTGGAAGACAGCTCGGCGACGGTCACCAAGATCGCCATCGAGCCGGTGTGGTGGCTGCCCGGCGTGGCGAAGCGCTTCAAGGTGTCGGAGGCCGACCTGCGTCGCGCCCTCTTCGAGGAAACCGGCGGCATGTACCCCGAGCTGGTCACGCGCAGCGACATCGAGGTCTTCCTGCCGCCGATCGGCGGTCAGACGCTGTATGTGTTCGGCGACGTGCGTGATCTCGCGAACCCGGCCGTGACGCTGACCGCCCGCGTGCACGACGAGTGCAACGGCTCGGACGTGTTCGGCTCCGACATCTGCACCTGCCGGCCCTACCTGACGCATGCGATCGAGGAGTGCATCCAGGGCGCGCAGAAGGGCGGCGTCGGCCTGATCGCCTACAGCCGCAAGGAAGGCCGCGCGCTCGGCGAGGTGACCAAGTTCCTCGTCTACAACGCGCGCAAGCGCCAGGAAGGCGGCGACCGCGCCGACAAGTACTTCCTGCGCACCGAGTGCGTCGCCGGCGTGCAGGACATGCGCTTCCAGGAGCTGATGCCCGACGTGCTGCACTGGCTGGGCATCCGCAAGATCCACCGCCTCGTCTCGATGAGCAACGACAAGTACGACGCCATCACCGGCAGCGGCATAGCGGTCGGCGAGCGCGTGAAGATCCCCGACGAGCTGGTGCCGGCCGATGCCAAGGTGGAGATCGAGGCCAAGATCGCCGCCGGCTACTTCACCGACGGCGAGGTGCCCGACGAAGCGCGGCTGGCCAGCGTGAAGGGGCGCGAGCTTGGATGAGTCGCTGGCGATCGACGCCGCGGTGCGCACCTTGCGCGACCCGGCGACGATCCGCGCACGCTGCGGGGCGATCGCCGCGTTTGTCGACGCCGGCCATTCCGGGCACTTCACGATCGATCGCACCAGGCTCGACGCTGTCGCGCAGCGCGTCGCCGCGCTGACGCGCTCGCGCTTCCCCGATCTGAAGATCCCGTACCACAGCCGCTGGCGCCACTTCGAGGCCGGCGGGGTCGATCGCAAGGGCGAGCTCGACGCGAAGCTCGCCGGCCGCAGCCACATCGCGGTGGCGCGCGCGCGCATCGACCTGACGCTGGTGAGCGTGCTGCTCGACGCCGGCGCCGGGCCCGACTGGCGCTTCTACGAGGCCGAGAGCGGCCAGTCCTTCGGCCGCAGCGAGGGCCTGGGCGTGGCCAGCTTCCGCGCCTTCCTGGCCGGGCGCTTCTCGTCGGATGCGGGCGATCCGTACCGCGTCGATGCGGCAGCATTGCTCAGGCTCGACGCGAAGGCGCTGGCCGAGGTCTTCCAGGTGCGTGCCGACAACCCGCTGGTCGGCCTCGACGGCCGCGCCGCGCTGATGAACCGGCTCGGGCAGGCGCTGCGTGCGCAGCCGCAGACCTTCACCTCGACCGGCCAGCCCGGCCACCTGTTCGATGCGCTGACGCACCACCCGCATGCGCCGCGGCTGCACCACCACCATCCGCAACCGTCGCTGCTGCACCACCACGTGCAGGCCTCGCGCCTGCTCGGCGCGTTGCTCGACGCCTTCAGCGCCATCTGGCCGAGCGGACAGTCGTTCCACGGCATCCCGGTCGGTGATGCCTGGCCGCACCCCGCCGCCGGCGGCGAGGGAGCGAGTGCCGGCTGGGTGCCCTTCCACAAGCTCAGCCAGTGGCTCAGCTACTCGCTGCTCGAACCCTTCGAGTGGGCCGGCGTCAGCGTCGACGGGCTGGAGGCGCTGACCGGCCTGCCCGAGTACCGCAACGGCGGGCTGCTGCTCGATGCCGGCGTGATCGTCCCGCGTGATCCGGCCTTCGCGGCACGGCCGCGCACACCGTCCGAGCCCTGGGTGATCGAATGGCGCGCGCTCACCGTGGCGCTGCTCGACGAGCTGGCGCCGATGGTGCGCGCCGCGCTCGACGCGCCCGGGCTGCCGCTGGCCTGCATCCTCGAAGGTGGCAGCTGGGCCGCTGGCCGGCAGATCGCCGCCGAACGCCGGCCGGGCGGTGCACCGCCGGTGGCCATCGCCAGCGACGGCACGCTGTTCTGACCCGTCGCGGTGCGCCGCGCGCCCGGCTGGTGCGCGCGCACGGGCATGGCGCTTGCACCATCGTGGGCACCATGCCCAGCACCGCTTCCGTCGAACAGGGCCGCGTCGCCGACGTCTGGCGCAACCGCCTCGCGCTGCTGCTCGAGTCCACCGGCGAGGGCATCTTCGGCATCGACATGGCCGGCTGCTGCGTGTTCGTCAACCGCAGCGCGGCGCAGCAGCTCGGCTGGCCGGCGGAGCGCATCCTCGGCCGCAACATGCACGAGCTGATCCACCACACGCATGCCGATGGCCGCCACTACCCGGAGTGCGACTGCCCGATCTTCAACGCCTTCCGCCGCGGCCTGCCCTGCCGCATCGACGACGAGGTGCTGTGGCGCGCCGACGGCTCGTCGTTCTACGCCGAGTACTCCAGCCACCCGATCGTCGAGAACGGCGCCGTGCAGGGCGCGGTGGTCACCTTCTCCGACATCACCGAACGGCGGCGCGCGCAGGAGCTGTCGCGCGTGCGCGAGCTGGCGCGCCACCAGGAGGCGGTGCGCGAGGCCGAGCGCACGCGCATCGCCCGCGAGATCCACGACGAACTGGGTTCCTTGCTGGTGGCGCTGAAGATGGACGTCAACTGGCTGGCCAAGCGTGTCGCCGACCGTGACGAGCTCGGCGCCAAGTGCCAGGGCATGGGCCGCATGATCGACACCGCGGTGGACAACGTCGGCCGCATCATCACGGATCTGCGGCCGAGCATCCTCGACCACCAGGGCCTGTGGGCGGCGCTGGAATGGCAGGCGCAGGAGTTCGTCGACACCAGCGAGCTCGACAGCGACCTGCAGCTGCACGTCGCCGCCGGTGTGCCGCCGCCCGACGGCGCTCTGGCCATCGCGGTGTTCCGCATCTTCCAGGAGGTGCTGTCCAACATCGCCCGGCACGCGAAGGCGCAGCGCGTGCAGATCCGCATCGTGGTGGACGACCCGCCGCAGCCGGTGCTCTACCTCGACGTGCGCGACGACGGCGTCGGTGCGCCGGCACAGGCGCTGGACGATGCGCGCAGCTATGGCGTGTTGGGCATGCGCGAGCGCGCGGCGCAGTTCGGCGGCACGCTTGCCATCGACAGCGCGCCAGGGCTGGGCACGAGGGTGCGGCTCGTGATGCCCTTGCCGGAGCGGACCGAATGATTCGGGTATTGATCTGCGACGACCACCAGATCGTCCGCCAGGGCATCAAGCAGATGCTGGCGGATGCGAGCGACCTCGCGCTGGCCGGCGAGGCGGCCAGCGGGCCCGAGGCGGTGGCCAAGGTGCGCGAAGGCGGCATCGACGTCGTGCTGCTGGACATCGCGATGCCGCAGCGCGACGGGCTGGACGTGCTCAAGCAGCTCCGCAACGAGTACCCGAAGCTGCCGGTGCTGATGCTGTCCACCTACCCGGACCGTCAGTACGCGGTGCGCAGCCTCAAGCTCGGTGCCTCCGGCTACCTGAACAAGAGCGCCGACTCCGAGCAGATGACCGAGGCGATCCGCCGCGTCGCGGCCGGGCGCCTGTTCATCACCCCGCACGTCGCCGAGCAGCTCGCCGGTGCGGTGGGCGCCGGCCGCGAGGACGACGCACCGCTGCACGAGCGTCTGTCGCACCGCGAGTACCAGGTGTTCCGCCTGCTGGCCGAAGGCCGCAGCGTCGGCGAGATCGCCGAGCAGCTGGTACTCGCCCCCAACACCGTGAGCACCTACCGCGCCCGCGTGCTGGAGAAGACCGGCGTGCGCAACGACGTCGAGCTGGCGCTGTATGCGGTGCGGCAGGACATCGTGTAGGGCCAGCCCTACAGCCGAATCCCGCTGGCCTCGATGTTGCGAAGGCCGACTCGTTCCTAGCATTCCCACCATGCCAAGACGAGAGGTTGCACCATGAGCGAGCACTTCGATCCCTACGACGCCGAGCGCCCCCTGATGATGGGCTGCTCCTGCGGCCAGCATCGCAGTTCCGCCGAGCACGCCGCGGCCGAGCTGCGCGCACGCAGCGAGACGGCCGAGTTCGAGGCCTACTCCAACGCCTTCGTCGAGGCCTCACTCGTCAAGGCACTGTTCCCGCAGGATGCGCTGCGCCGCCAGTTCCTGCGCGCCGTCGGCCGCCGCTCGGCGATGGCCGCCATCGCCAGTGTGCTGCCGGTGGCCAGCCTGCAGGCGATGGCGCAGGAGAAGTCCGGCTCGCTCGAGAAGAAGGACCTGAAGATCGGCTTCATCCCGATCACCTGCGCCACGCCGCTGATCATGGCGCACCCGCTGGGCTTCTATCAGAAGCAGGGCCTGAACGTCGAGGTGGTGAAGACCGCCGGATGGGCGCTGATCCGCGACAAGATGCTCAACAAGGAGTACGACGCCACGCACTTCCTGTCGCCCATGCCGCTGGCCATCTCGATGGGCGCGGGCAGCAACGCCACGCCGATGAACGTGGCCACCATCCAGAACACCAACGGCCAGGCGATCACGCTGGCGATGAAGCACAAGGACAAGCGCAACCCGAAGGACTGGAAGGGTTTCAAGTTCGCCGTGCCCTTCGAGTACTCGATGCACAACTTCCTGCTGCGCTACTACGTGGCGGAAGCCGGGCTCGATCCGGACCGCGACATCCAGATCCGCGTCGTGCCGCCGCCGGAGATGGTGGCCAATCTTCGCGCCGGCAACATCGACGGCTACCTCGGGCCCGACCCGTTCAACCAGCGTGCGGTCTACGAGGAGGTGGGCTTCCTGCACCTGCTCACCAAGGACCTCTGGAACGGCCACCCGTGCTGCGCCTTCGGCACCAGTACCGAGTTCATCCAGAAGAACCCGAACACCTTCGCGGCGCTGTACCGCGCGGTGCTCACCTCGGCGGCGATGGCGCGCGAGGCGAAGAACCGCGAGCTGATCGCCAAGGTGATCGCGCCGCAGGCCTACCTGAACCAGCCGGAGACGGTGATCGCGCAGGTGCTCACCGGCAAGTTCGCCGACGGCCTGGGGCAAGTGAAGAACGTGCCCGACCGCGCCGACTTCGACCCGATGCCGTGGCAGAGCATGGCGGTGTGGATGCTCACGCAGATGAAGCGCTGGGGCTACGTGAAGGGCGACGTCAACTACAAGCAGATCGCCGAGAAGGTGTTCCTGCTGACCGATGCGAAGAAGGTCATGAAATCGCTGGACATGAAGGTGCCCGACGGGGCCTACCCGAAGTTCACGATCATGGGCAAGCCCTTCGACCCCGAGAAGCCCGACGCCTACCTGGCGAGCTTCGCGATCAAGCGCACCTGAGGAGGCCGCCATGGCGTTCACGCGCAGCCTGGGCTTCCGGGCGGGCCTGCTGTCGGCGCTGATCCTGCTGCTGCTGCTGGCAGCGTGGCACCTGGCCACGCTGTCCGGTGCGCCGGTGGCCGCGCCGGCCGCAGCGCTCACGCCGGAGCAGATCGAGTACGCCAAGCTGATGGGCAAGGACCCGACGGCGGGTGCCGCCGCGCCCACCGAGAAGTCGGGCTTCCCGACGCTGGCGCAGATGGGCGCGGTGGTGGTGAAGAACCTCGCCAGCCCGTTCTACGACAACGGCCCGAACGACAAGGGCGTGGGCCTGCAGCTCGGCTACTCGCTCGGCCGCGTCGGCCTCGGTTACCTGCTCGCCGCGCTGGTGGCGATACCGCTGGGCTTCGTGATCGGCATGAGCCCGCTGGTCTATCGCGCGCTCGACCCGTTCATCCAGGTGCTCAAGCCCATCTCGCCGCTGGCCTGGATGCCGCTGGCGCTGTACACGATCAAGGACAGCTCGATCAGCGGCATCTTCGTGATCTTCATCTGCTCGGTGTGGCCGATGCTGATCAACACCGCCTTCGGCGTGGCGAGCGTGCGGCGCGAGTGGCTCAACGTGGCCAAGACGCTGGAGGTCTCTCCGATCCGCAAGGCCTTCGAGGTCATCCTGCCCGCCGCGGCACCGACCATCCTCACCGGCATGCGCATCAGCATGGGCATCGCCTGGCTGGTGATCGTCGCCGCGGAGATGCTGGTCGGCGGCACCGGCATCGGCTACTTCGTCTGGAACGAGTGGAACAACCTGTCGCTGCCCAACGTGATCTTCGCGATCCTGGTCATCGGCGTGGTCGGCATGCTGCTCGACCTGATGTTCGCGAAGCTGCAGAAGGCTGTCACCTATGTCGACTGATGCCTTCCTGAAGGTCGAGGGCCTGACCAAACGCTACGGCGATGCAACCGTCTTCGACGGCGTCAACTTCGGCATCGCGCAGGGCGAGTTCGTCTGCATCATCGGCCACAGCGGCTGTGGCAAGACGACCATCCTCAACGTGCTGGCCGGTCTGGAAAGCGCCAGCGAGGGCCATGTCTTCATGGACAACCGGGAGGTCGCCGGCCCCAGCCTGGAGCGCGGCGTGGTGTTCCAGGGCCATGCGCTGATGCCCTGGCTGACGGTGCGCAAGAACATCGCCTTCGCGGTGCGCAGCAAGTGGCCGGGCTGGAGCCGCGCGCAGGTGAACGAGCATGTCGAGCGCTACGTGGCGCTGGTCGGCCTCGCGCCAGCGATCGACAAGAAGCCGTCGCAACTCTCCGGCGGCATGAAGCAGCGCGTGGGCATCGCACGGGCCTTCGCCATCCAGCCGCGCATGCTGCTGCTCGACGAGCCCTTCGGCGCGCTCGATGCGCTGACGCGCGGCACCATCCAGGACGAGCTGCTGCGCATCTGCGCCGAGACGCACCAGACGGTGTTCATGATCACGCACGACGTCGACGAAGCGATCCTGCTCGCCGACCGCATCCTGCTGATGAGCAACGGCCCGCAGGCGCGCGTGGCCGAGATCGTGAAGAACACGATGCCGCGCGACCGGCAGCGCGCCACGCTGCACCACGACCCGCAGTACTACCGCATCCGCAACCACCTGGTCGACTTCCTGGTCGCGCGCAGCAAGGAGCTGTCACACGGCCGCGCGCCGGCGCAGCCCGCCGAAGTCAGCCCCGGTGTCGACCCAGAGCCCCAACCCCACAACAGCAGCACCCTGAGGAGAATCGCATGAGCCGACTGGACGTCACCGAGAAGATCATCGCCACCAAGGTGGCCAAGGGCATCAAATGGTCCGACGTGGCCGCCAAGGTCGGCCTGAGCAAGGAGTGGGTGACCGCCGCCTGCCTCGGCCAGATGACGCTGGACAAGAAGCAGGCCGATGTCGTCGGCAAGATCTTCGGGCTGAGCAGCGACGAGAAGAAGTGGCTGATGGTGGTGCCCTACAAGGGCTCGCTGCCCACCTCGGTGCCGACCGATCCGCTGATCTATCGGTTCTACGAGCTGGTGAGCGTGTATGGCACCACCTTCAAGGAACTCATTCACGAAGAGTTCGGCGACGGGATCATGTCGGCGATCGACTTCAAGATGGACCTGCAGCGCGAGCCCGACCCGAAGGGCGATCGGGTGTCGATCACGATGAGCGGCAAGTTCCTCCCCTACAAGACCTACTAAGCCGGACACGCTCTCGCGTGCCGTCTTAGTTCTCCTCGCTGGAACGGACACGTCTGCGACGTGCCGTTCAACTCGTCGGGGCGCTGGCATGCGGCTCGCTAGGTCGATTCATTCCTTTCCTACCCCCTGGAGTTCGCATGAATGCAGTCTCTCGTCGCTCCGCACTGAAGGCCGGGCTCGCCGGCGCCGCACTGGCCGCACCGGCGGTCGCTTCGGCCCAGCAGAGCTTCAACTGGAAGATGACCTCGGCCTACCCGAAAGGCTCGCCGTTCTACATGGACGGGCCGGGCTCGGCCACCGATCTGGCCAAGCGCATCACCGACATGTCGGGCGGGCGGCTCAAGATCCAGGTGTTCGGCGCCGGCGAACTGGTGCCGGCCTTCGAAGGCTTCGATGCGGTGCGCGCCGGCACCGTCGAGATGAACCACGCCAACTCGTACTTCTGGACCGGCAAGACCGCGGCGGCGCAGTACTTCACCGCCGTGCCCTTCGGCATGAACTTTCAGGGCATGAACGGCTGGCTGTACGACGGCGGTGGCATCGATCTGTGGAACGAGGTCTACGCGCCTTTCGGCATGGTTGCCATGCCCTGCGGCAACACCGGCGTGCAGATGACCGGCTGGTTCAAGAAGGAGATCAACTCGGTCGCCGACCTCAAGGGACTGAAGATGCGCATCCCGGGGCTGGCCGGCAAGGTCTACGCGAGCCTGGGCGTCGACGTGAAGGTGCTGCCCGGCGGCGAGATCTTCCCGGCGCTCGAGCGCGGCGTGATCGACGCGGCCGAGTTCGTCGGCCCCTTCCAGGACCGGCGCCTGGGCCTGCACAAGGCCGCCAAGTTCTACTACACGACCGGATGGCACGAGTCGGCCACCGTCTCCGAACTGCTGATCAACAAGGCAGCGTGGGACAAGCTGCCCGCCGACCTCAAGGCCATCGTGAGCAACGCCGCGGCCGCGTGCAACGTCATCAGCGAAGCCTGGTGCCAGAAGCACAACTCCGAGGCGATGGAAGACCTGATCAAGAACCAGGGCGTGATGGCCAAGCCGCTGCCCGACGCCGTCATCAAGGCGTTGCGCACCGAGACCGACAAGGTGCTCGCCGAAGCAGTGGCGAAGGACCCGATGACCAGGAAGGTGCACGAGTCCTACATGGCCTTCAAGGCCAAGTTCGACCGCTGGAGCGAGGTCAGCGAAGAGGCCTACCACCTCAAGGTCCGCGGCTGAGCGGGGCAGGCCCATGTCCGACCCGACCGCGACGGCGGTCATGGTCCGCCGCATCGAGGCGCTGATCGATGCGGTGGGTCGCGCCACGCTGTACCTGACGCTGTTCATGATCGGCCTGGTGGCGATCAACGTGCTGCTGCGCTACAGCTTCAGCGTCGGCTCGGTGTGGTCGCAGGAGCTCGAGTGGCACCTGCTGGCCGCGGTCATCCTGCTCGGCATGAGCTACGCGCTGCAGCGCGGCGAGAACGTGCGTGTCGACGTCTTCTACGCCGCCTTCAAGCCGCGCGCGAAGTTCGTCGTCAACCTCGTCTCCGGCGTGCTGATGCTGCTGATCGCGCTGTTGTTCATCAAGCTCTCGCTGGCCTATGTCGGGCAGTCGTACGCCGTCAACGAGACCTCGCCCGACCCGGGCGGCATCCCGTTCCGATGGGCCGTCAAGGGCCTGATCCCGCTCGGCTTCGGCCTGCTCGCGCTGCAGACGCTGGGCGCGCTGATGCGGCTGCTGCTGGTGGAGAAGCAACGCCTGGAGGCGGCCCGTGCTTGAGCCGCAGATTCTTGCGGTGCTGATGCTGGTCGGCTTCTTCGTGATGCTGATGCTCGGCGTGCCGGTGGCGATCACGCTGGCCACGGTGGGCTTCCTGTTCGGCTGGCTGGGTTTCGGCGAGGGGCTGTTCAACCTGCTGCCGGCGCGCATCTTCGGCGTCGTCGCGGGCTACCAGTGGCTGGCCATCCCGCTGTTCGTCTTCATGGGCGTGATGCTGGAGAAGTCGCGCCTGGCCGATGACCTGCTCGACGTGATGGGCCACATCGCCGGCGGCGTGCGCGGCGGCATGGGCGTGGGCATCATCCTGTTCGGCGTGCTGATGGGTGCGACCACTGGCATCGTCGGCGCCACCATCATCACGCTGGGCCTGCTGACGCTGCCCACGTTGATCCGCCGCGGCTACGACAAACGCATCGCCTGCGGCGCGATCTGCGCCTCGGGCACGCTGGGGCAGATCATCCCGCCCAGCCTGATCCTGATCCTGCTGTCGGACATCATGCAGTTGTCGGTGGGCACGCTGTTCGCTGCGGCGGTCGGCCCCGGCATGCTGCTGGCGGCGGTCTACATCGTCTTCCTGCTGGTGCTGGGTTGGCTTAAGCCAGAGCTGATGCCCGCGCTGCCGCAGGCCGAGCGCGATGCAGTCAGCCGGCGCGAGCTGTGGATCCGCTTCTGGAAAGTGGTGGTGCCGCCGATCATGCTGGTGGTGGCCGTGCTCGGCTCCATCGTCGGCGGCATCGCCGCGCCGACGGAAGCCGCGTCGATGGGCGCGGTCGGCGCGATCCTGATCACCGTCGGCGCTGGCCGCTTCAACTGGCAGGTGCTGAAGGACGTGGCGCTCGAGACCAGCAAGATCACCGCCATCATGATGTTCATCCTGATGATGGCGCAGGTCTTCGCGCTGGCTTTCCGCGGCCTGCACGGCGAAGACCTGATCGTGCGCATGTTCGAGTGGCTGCCCGGCGGCGTGAACAGCGACATCTGGTTCATGATGGCGCTGATCTTCGTGCTCGGCTTCTTCATCGAGTGGATCGAGATCAGCTACATCGCCGTGCCGCTGTTCCTGCCGGTGCTGCTGGCGCAGGGCGTCGACCCGGTGTGGCTGGCGATGCTGATCACCGTCAACCTGCAGTCCTCGTTCCTCACCCCGCCGTTCGGCTGGGCGCTGTTCTACCTGAAGGGCGTGGCGCCGCCCGAGGTGGGCATCCGCGACATCTACAAGGGCGTGATGCCCTTCATCGTGCTGCAGGGCGCGACGCTGGCGCTGGTGTTCTTCTACCCGCAGATCGCGCTGTGGCTGCCCAAGGCCATCGGCTGGTGACTGGAGATCGATGATGGAAACACGCCCCCCCGTTCCGCCCTTCACCGAAGAGACCGCCATCAAGAAGGTGCGCGGTGCCGAAGACGCCTGGAACACACGCGACCCCGAGGTCTGCGCGCGCGTCTACACGGAGGACACCCGCTGGCGCAACCGCGCCGAGTTCCCGGTCGGTCGCGAGGCGGTCAAGGCCTTCCTGCGCCGCAAGTGGGCGAAGGAACTCGACTACCGGCTGATCAAGGAGCTGTGGGCCTTCACGGACAACCGCATCGCGGTGCGCTTCGCCTACGAGTGGCACGACGACTCCGGCCACTGGTACCGCAGCTACGGCAACGAGAACTGGGAGTTCAACGCGCAGGGCTTCATGCAGCGCCGCTTTGCGAGCATCAACGACCTGCCGATCGCCGAGGCCGAGCGCAAGTTTCACTGGCCGCTCGGCCGGCGGCCTGACGATCACCCGGGCCTGTCCGAGCTCGGACTCTGACCGTATGCTGCGCCATGCCCGGCGCAGCGCGTTACCGCGCGTTCATCTCGTACAGCCACGGTGCCGACCAGCCGCTCGCCGCGGCGCTGGCACGTTCGCTCGCGCGCTTCGCGCGGCCCTGGTGGAAGCTGCGCGCGATGCGTGTCTTCGTCGACCAGCATGGCCTGGGTGCGAACGCAGCGCTGTGGCAGACGATCGAGCGCGCGCTGTCCTCGTCCGAATGGCTGCTGCTGCTGGCCAGCCCGAAGGCGGCGGCCTCGCCCTGGGTGAGCAAGGAAGTCGCGTGGTGGCTGGCCAACCGCAGCCCCGAGCGCATCGTGATCGCGCAGACCGGCGGCAGCATCGCCTGGCAGGGCACGGACTTCGACTGGGCGCGCACTGACGCGCTGCCCGCGCCGCTGCGCGGCGCCTTCGCGCACGAGCCGACCTGGGTCGATTTCAGCGGCGCCGCGAGCTGGCCGCGGCTGTCGACGCGTGACGAGGGCTTCCGCGCCGCCTTCCTGCGCATCGGTGCGCCGCTGCACGGGCTGGCCAGCCCCGAGGACCTGTGGAACGAACACGCCTCACGTTGGCGGCAGATGGTCGGCGCGGTGATCGCCGCTGCCGTGCTGCTGGCGTTGGCGCTATGGGGCGCCTGGCGCATGGACCAGGTGGCTGCCGAGCGCGACGAGAACCTCGACTCCGTCAAGCTCGGCGCACTGGCGCTGCACCTGCAGCGCGACGACCCGGCGCTGGCGGCGCAGGTCGCGCTCGCCGGCGTGGCGCGCCGGCCCAGCGGTGTGGCTGCAGCGGCGCTGCGCAGTGCGCTGGCCGAGCTGGCGGGTGACGTGGCACCGCGGGGCAGCGTCGACGTGCCGGGTGCGATCGACCTGGCTCTTGCGCCGGGCGCAGGCCGCCTCGCGGTGCTCACCGGCGACGGCCGTGTGGTCGAGATCGATGTGACCACCGGCGCGCTGCAGGCGCGGCCGGCGGCGGCGATGACAGGCGGGGCGCGCGCCATCGCCTACGCACGCGACGGCACGCTCGCGGTGGCAGCCGGCGAAGGCCTGTGGCTGTGGCGAGGGAACGCCGAGCCGCGACGGGTGGTGCTGCCGGCGCTGCGCCGCCTCGCCTTCTCCCCCGACGGCACACGGCTCGCGCTGGCCGAGGACGGCGGCGGCTGGCGTGTGCTGAGCGTCGCCGATGAGCGCACGCTGGCGCAAGGCGGTGGCGACGACGGCCCGCTCGATGCGCTCGCCTTCTCGCACGACGGCGAGCGCCTGGCCACCGGCGGTGCGCGGGCCAGGCTGTGGGACTGGAAGGCCGCGCGGTCGCTGGCCGACTGGCCGACGCCCGGGGGCACCGCCGCGCTCGACTTCAACCGCGACGGCGAGTCGACCATGGCCAAGTGGATGCTGGCGATCGCAGCGCGCGCGGCACCGCTGCAGATCGTCGACCCGGCGCAGCCGTCGCGCGGCATGTCGCTGGGTCGCCGGGCCGTGGCGGCGGGCTTCGTGGCCAGCGGGCGCTGCGTGGCGCTGGCCGGCGGCGAAGGCCGCGTCGAGGTGGTCAGCAGTTTCGGCTTCGAGCGCCTGTTCGGCCTGGCCGGCAGTGCGGGTACGGTTCGTGCGATGGCCCTGGGCGCGACCGAGCGCTTCGCGCTACTGCGCGGCGATGCTCGCATCGAGTGGTACGAGCAGCCGCTGTGCGGCGATGCCGAGGCGCTGTGCCGCTTCGCCCAGCCGCGGCTGGCGCCGATCACGCAGGCCGATCGGCTGCGCCATCTGCCACCACCGGCTGAAGCACCGGTCTCGCAACCGCCCGGCCCGGCCTGCAAAGCGCTGATCGATCGCGTGCTGCCGGGCTGGCGTTGATATCCTCGCAGCGACAAGGAGCGCACCCATGACGGCCGAAGTCCACCACGTCACCCACCCGCTGATCCAGCACAAGCTGACGCTGATGCGGCAGAAGGATCGCAGCACCAGCATGTTCCGGCGCCTGCTCAACGAGATCAGCATGTTGATGGCCTACGAGGTCACGCGCGACATGCCGACGCAGCTGATCGAGATCGAGACGCCGCTGGAAACCATGCAGGCGCCGGTGATCGACGGCAAGAAGACGGTGTTCGTGTCGATCATGCGTGCCGGCGCCGGCTTTCTCGACGGCATGCTCAACGTGGTGCCGGGCGCGCGCATCGGCCACATCGGCCTGTACCGCGACCCGAAGACGCTGATCGCCGTCGAGTACTACTTCAAGATGCCGCAGGACATGCACGAGCGCGACGCGATCGTGCTCGACCCGATGCTCGCCACCGGCAACTCGGCAGTGGCGGCGGTCGACCGGCTGAAGGAGACGAAGCCGAGGTCGATCCGCTTCGTCTGCCTGCTGGCCGCACCCGAGGGCTTGGCGAACTTCCACGCCAACCACCCCGACGTGCCGGTCTTCACCGCGGCGATCGACCGGCAGCTCAACGAGCACGGCTACATCGTGCCGGGGCTGGGTGATGCGGGTGATCGCATCTTCGGCACGAAGTAGCGCGTTGCGGTCCCTACGGACTTGCGTTCGTTCGGTCGGTCGACTGGCGTCTCGCGGCCCTGAGCTGAAGTCTGTGTGTGTCTGCTTTCTGGCCTTCTTATGAGCATCGCGGCAGACGCTGCCCGCTGGTGGCTCATTCGGCGGCGGTCGACGCTGCGCGCCGACTCCACTGCGATGCTCGCGCCAGGGTCGTGCCGCAGAACTCACTTCGCGACCTGCGGTCGCTGCGTTCAAACAACCGCGGCAAGTCAGATCACGAAGCGCGCTAGCGCGCGCCGACCCCGGCGCTGCGCTTCTCGGCGCCTCAGAGGCGCGCCTCCACCTGCCCGGGCGCGCCTTTGCTGAACCCTCGGTGGCATGCTGGTCGCAGGGCCCCCGTGGTGGACTTCGCGGCGGGCGCTGCC
>NZ_CALRZC010000176.1:0-17733 GCF_943372545.1 Variovorax sp. YR752
CGTCGGCGATCGCCCTCGCGTCGGTGACGTCGACCAGCAGTCCGCAGTGTCCATGCTGCAGCAGCCAGGGTACGGCGCCGCTGTGCCGTCCAGCGAGCACCGGCACCCCCAGCGCCATCGCCTCCGCCAGCACGAGGCCGAAGGATTCCTCGAGCGAGGGATGCAGCAGCGCGTCCAGCCTCGCCATGCGTCGCAGCAGCCGCTGCTGCGGCAGCTCGCCGACGAAACGAACGCCATCGTCGCAGTCGTGCAGCCGCGCCCAGGCCTGCGCCGGGCCGCCGCGGCCGAAGTCGGTGCCGTACAGCTCGAGTTCGACATCCTGGCGCCGCTGGCGCAGCAGCCGGAACGCTCGCAGCGCGCCGCGGCCGTTCTTCAGGCCGCTCCATCCATTGAGCACCACGCCGACACGCCGCGGCCCGGGCGGCGTGGCGGCCACGGCGGTCGGCGCGCCCAGCAGTACCGCCGGCAAGGGGTTCGGAATCGCCTCCACCGGGCGCCCGGCGAACTGCGCCACGCGGTGGGCCAGGCTGGGAGACACCGCGGTCAGCACGTCTGCTTCACGCATCACGCGGCGCGCAAGAAGGAAACGCCTCAGGCGGTACAGGCCGGGCATGTGGCGCAGCACTCGCCAGGGGTCGTCGTGCCCGGTCACCACCGAGGGCACGCGGGACTGGTCCAGCGCGGCAGCTGCGTACTCGTAGAACCAGTGGGCGTGCACGACGTCGAGCGCCTCTTCGCGCATCGCGTCGACCAGCCGCTCGCGTTCGATCCGAAACGCATCCACGGCCCGCCCCACGTGGCCGTGGCTCGGCCGCAGCGAATGCGGCCGCCCCTGACACAGGTACAGCGTGAACGGGCCGTGACCGAAGCGCAGCGTGGGCTGCGCGAGCGTCTCCGCATAGACCAGCGTGAACGCGACGACCTCGTGGCCGCGGGCGATCAGCGCGGTGATCAGAGAGCCCAGCATCGGTGCGCTGGAGGGGCCGCGCGGCGTGCCTGGCGGCAGCGTGGGCAGCAGGTGCGCCACGCTGTCGGTGGCGATGGGGCCGAGGATGCCGATGCGCATGCTGGTGGCCTCAGTGCGCGGCCAGACGCTCGGCGAACATGCCGGCGACGGCGAGCAGCAAGTCGCGATAGACGCGGCGTGCGCTCAGACGCTCGCGGGCGAATGCCTGCGCACGTTCGCCGAGGTCGATCAGCTCGTCGCGCGGCCGGCTGAGCAGCAGGTCGACGATGTCGGCCAGTTCGTCCACGCTGCCCGCATGAAGCAGCCCGCAGCCAGGTGGAAACAGCTGCTCGTAGCCTGGCTGTCGATTGGTGACGTGCACGACGCCGGCCGCCATCGCGATCGGCACGCGGTCGGAGAAGTAGCAGGGCACCTGGTCGAAGTGGTCCCAGCTGACGGTCAGCCAGGCCTCGCGGATGGCCAGCTCCTGCTGGTCGAAGGGCAACGGGCCGCGCGCGTACGGGCGATTGCCCCAGTTGCCGCCGTGCACGACGAAGCGCTCGCCCAGCCGGCGATGCAGCGCTTCGGCCAGCGCGAAGCGCTCGCGCGCTCCGGGCATGTCGCGCAGCGGCACACGGGAGGTCACGCGGTTGCCGATCATCAGTGCGTCGAATCGGCGAGACGGGGTCGGCGTCCAGGGCTGGTCGCAGCGCCGCGAATCGAACGAGTGCGGCGCGTAGACGATGCGGCGCGCGCCGTGGGCGCGAAACAGCGCGGCCAGCTCGCCGAGACCGACCAGCGACACCACGTCGGCCTCGGCGGCCAGCGCACGCACCGGCGCAGGCAGCGGCTTGACCCAGCGGCCGAACACGTCGCCCTCGTGGTAGACCAGCACCGCCGACCCGATCACCTCGCGCAAGCGGCGCAGGAAACCGGCGTCGACCGGAAAGCGCCCGACGTGCTGCCAGATCACCACGTCAGGGCGCTGTTCACTGGCGACGCGCAGCAACTGCTCGAGGCAGGCCGACATGCCGTGGCTCGCCGCCTCGTGGAGAAACGGATAGGCCGTGTAGGCGGACAGTTCACCGCCGGCGAGCATGGTGTCGAAGGCCTCGCGCGGGCCGACCTGGAAGCCGACCTGCTCCTCGTTGGGCAGGTGCAGCAGGCGCAGCGGCCGCCACGGCATGCCGCCACCCGCCATGTGCAGCGGGGCCAACATCCGCGCGTTCATGCTCCCGCTTCCCGGCGCAGCCAGCGCGGCCGGTGCCGACCGGCCAGTTCGGCAGCGCCGCTGCCCGCCATCCAGCGCGACCACAGCAGCGCGCCCGCGGCCAGCGCGAGCAAGGCAGCCGGTGCACCGGCCGCGGCCTGCAGCAGCGCAGGCCCGTCGCGCAGCGGCATCAGCAGCATGCAGCCCACCGCGTAGGCCAGCGCCCCGGTGGCCAGGGTGCTGGCCAGCACGCGCAGCAGTTCGCCGGTGCGGCAGCCCAGCGCGCGGCCGACCAGCAGGCCATAGGCGAGCAGCCGCAGCACCTCGCCGGCCACCAGCGCCCAGGCCACGCCGACCAGCCCGTGCTGGCGCCAGGCGAGCATCAACGCGGCAATCAGCAGCAGGGTCGCCAGCTGGATGCGCATCTTCAGCGCGAGCAGTGCGGTGGCATCGCAGACGGTGCCGGCCAGCGTCGACATGAAGATGAATGGCACCGACAGCGACAGCACTTCCACCACGGGCACGGCCGCTGACCACTGGCGGCCGAGCAGCACCGCCACCAGCGGTTCGGCGACTGCCGCGATGCTCAGCGTGAGCGCCGCGCCCATCAGCCCGATGGCCGACAGCGCGAGCAGGAACAGTGCTGCCAGCCGTGAGCGGTCGCCCTGCAACTGGCTGAGCAGCGGGAAGAGCACGCGGGCCACCACGCCGGTGGCCTTCTCGACCGGCAGGTTGGTCAGCAGCCAGGCGCGGCTGAACACGCCCAGCGCCGGTGCGCCGAGCAGCCGGCCGATCGCCGCTCCGGGCAGGTTGGCACTGAGGAACTCGAGCAGGCCGACCGCGGAGAACGCCGAGCCGTAGCTCAGCAGCTCGCGGCCTTCGACCGACAGGCGCGGCCGCAGCGAGTGGCGCTCCAGCGCATAGGCCATCGCCCAGGTCAGCGCGCTCTGCGCCAGCGTGGCGCCGACCAGGGCCCAGACCCCGGCATGCAGGCCGGCGAGCAGCACGCCGACCGCACCGTAGCCGAGGATGTAGGCCAGCGTCTCGATCACGGCGATCGACTTGAAGCGCAGCCCGCGGCGCAGCAGCGCGATCGGTAGCGCGCCGAGCGACACCAGCAGCAGGTTCGGCGCGAGGCCGGCCAGCACGGCGGCAAGTGCCGGGTCGAGGAAGAAGGCGGCGAGCAGCGGTGCCGCGAGGAGCATGGCCGCCGTCGCCAGCGTGCCGATGGCCAGGGTCAGCCCCAGCGCCGCTTCGACGTGGCGACGCTGCAGCTCCCGACGCTGCACCAGCGCCGCCGCCAGGCCGGCCTGCGAGGCGTAGGCGAACAGGCGCATCACGATGATCGCCATCGCCATCAGGCCGAATGCCGCCGGCTCGAGAAGACGCGCCATCACGGCCGTGAAGCCGAGCTGCGCCGCCACGTTGACGACCATGCTGGCCAGACCCCAGCGCATGCCGCTGGCGGCGCTGGCCGCGCGTGACGGGATGGCGGTCATCGAAGGCGCGTTCACTGGGCAGCGGTTCCGGCGGTGCTGCGCCAGGCGACCACTGTGTCCCAGTGCCTTGCGTCCTTGGCCGCCTGGAAGCCGTGCTCGCGCAGCAGCGCCATCAGTTCTGGCGCCTTGAGCGTGCCATGCAGCTCGATGCTGATCTGCTCGACACGCTGCAGCCAGCCGAGCTCACCTCGCTCGAACAGATCCTTCTCGGCACCCTCGATGTCGAGCTTCACGTAGTCGGCGCGCGAGACGCCGCAACGGTCCAGCAGCGTGCCCATGGTCAGTGCCTCGACACTGCGCTGCGCCGCACCGCCGCTGCCGACCGCAAAGGCATCGGCGTCGGCGCTGGCGTCGTAACGCACTTCGCCGTCCTCGCACCAGACCGCCGCACGGAGCAGTTGCACGTTGCCCAGCCCCTCGACATTGCGGCTGGCCAGCGCATGGTTGTCCGCGTCCATCTCGACACCGATCAGCCGCGCGTCGGGATGGTGATGGCGGAAATCGACCAGTGTGTAGCCGACGTTCGCGCCGATGTCGAGGATCGTCGGGCGCGGCGGAAGCGGCTGCAGCGGCCGGTGGAAGCCCTTGACGAAGCAGCTCACCAGCGTCGGGTAGTCGGTCGTGCCGTTGCGCATCCACACGGCGCCGCAGGCGTTGTAGCGAAGGTGCACGGGCCGCGGCTTGCTGCCGCCGGACCAGCGGGCCGCCTCGAGCCCGAGATAGCGGCCCAGGCTGCCGCACAGGCTCAGGCCCGTGCTGACACGTCGAACGGCCTTGCCGAGCACGGCCTCACCCCGCCTCGTGGGCGACCGCGGGCGCGCCGAAGGCGTCCGCATACGCCGTCGCCAACCCCTCGCGCAGCCCCACCCGGTGGCGCCAGCCCAGCGCGTGCAGGCGGCTGACGTCGAGCAGCTTGCGCGGCGTGCCGTCGGGCCGGCTGGTGTCGAACTGCACCTCGCCGCGGTAGCCGACGGTGTGGGCGATCAGGTCGACCAGTTCGCGGATGCTCAAGTCTTCGCCGGTGCCGATGTTGACCAGCGGCGGCTCGAAGCGGCCGCTGGCCGCCTCGTCGCTGCCCAGCAGCGTGTCGAAGCGCGCATCGGGCAGGTTCATCAGGTGCACGCAGGCATCGGCCATGTCGTCGCTGAACAGGAACTCGCGGCGCGGCGTGCCGCTGCCCCACACCGCCACGCTGGGCGCGGCGCCGAGCCGGGCTTCGTGGAAGCGGCGCAGCAGCCCCGGGATCACGTGCGAGTTGACCGGGTGGTAGTTGTCGCCCGGGCCGTAGAGGTTGGTCGGCATCGCCGCGAGGAAGCGCGTGCCGTGCTGGCGGTTGTGGCTCCAGCACAGCTCGATGCCGGCGATCTTGGCCAGCGCGTAGGCGCGGTTGGTCGGCTCCAGCGGCCCGGTGAGCAGGCTGTCCTCGCGCAGCGGCTGCGGCGCCAGCCGTGGATAGATGCAGCTCGAGCCGAGGAACAGCAGCCGGCGCACACCGTGCCGGTGCGCCGCGCCGATCACGCTGCCCTGGATGGCCAGGTTGTCGGCGATGAAGTCGGCCGGGTAGGCGTTGTTGGCATGGATGCCGCCGACCTTGGCCGCGGCCAGGAACACGTAGGCCGGCTTCTCGACCGCGTAGAAGTCGTCGGTGGCTTGCGCATCGGCGAGGTCCAGCTCGGCGTGGCTGCGCAGCAGCAGCTTCGTGTGGCCTGCGGCCTGCAGCCGGCGCACGATGGCCGAGCCGACCAGGCCGCGGTGGCCGGCGACATGGATGGGGGCGTCGAGGTTCATCTCATCACTCGTGGTAGTCGTAGGCCGCGAAGCCGGCCAGCTTGACCAGGCTGTCGCGACGCGCGGCGGTGTAGTCGGCCTCGACCATCTCGCGCACCAGGCTGTCGAAGTCGGTCGCCGGGCTCCAGCCGAGGCGTTCGCGGGCGCGGGTCGGGTCGCCGAGCAGGGTCTCCACTTCGGTCGGGCGGAAGTAGCGTGGATCGACACGAACGACCGTGTCGCCGGGTTTGCAGCGAGCCTTGTACTCGCCCTTCACCGCGGAGACCTTCTCCACCACGCCGACTTCGGCTGCGCCCTCGCCGCAGAATTCGATCTGCACGCCCAGCTCGGCGGCGGCCTTCTGCACGAACTGGCGCACGCTGTACTGCACGCCGGTGGCGATGACGAAGTCCTCGGCGCGTTCCTGCTGCAACATCAGCCACTGCGCCTCGACGTAGTCGCGCGCATGGCCCCAGTCGCGCAGCGCCGACAGGTTGCCCAGGTGCAGGCAGTCCTGCAGGCCCAGCGCGATGCGGGCCACCGCGCGGGTGATCTTGCGCGTCACGAAGGTCTCGCCGCGCAGCGGGCTCTCGTGGTTGAACAGGATGCCGTTGCAGGCGTACATGCCGTAGGCCTCGCGGTAGTTCACCGTGATCCAGTAGCCGTACAGCTTGGCCACCGCGTAAGGGCTGCGCGGGTAGAACGGCGTGCTCTCGCGCTGCGGCACTTCCTGCACCAGGCCGTACAGCTCCGAGGTGCTGGCCTGGTAGAAGCGCGTCTTCTTCTCCAGCCCGAGGATGCGGATCGCCTCCAGCAGGCGCAGCGTGCCGACGGCGTCGGCATTGGCGGTGTACTCCGGCTCCTCGAAGCTCACCGCCACGTGGCTCTGCGCGGCGAGGTTGTAGATCTCGTCGGGTTGCACCTGCTGCACGATGCGGATCAGGTTGGTGCTGTCGGTCAGGTCGCCGTAGTGCAGGATGAAGCGCGGATCGTCGACGTGCGGGTCCTGGTACAGATGGTCGATGCGGTCGGTGTTGAACAGCGAGGCGCGGCGCTTGATGCCGTGCACCTCGTAGCCCTTGGCGAGCAGCAGTTCCGACAGGTAGGCGCCGTCCTGGCCGGTCACGCCGGTGATGAGCGCTTTCTTGGTGGTCATGGCGATGAATGCGGGTTCAGAGCACGCCGAGCAGGCGCTTGCGGAAGTCGGGTCGCAGGGCCGAGAAGAATTCGTAGAGGAACTCGTCCTGGTTCTTGAAGGAGCGCGCCACGTCGTCGTCGACGGAGGAGACGCGCACCAGCATGCCGTCGGGGATGCGCCCGGTCAGGCCGTAGCGCAGCGTCGCCAGGCGGTGGCTGTAGCCGAAGGTGGCGAGGCTGTCGCCGATCACCAGCCAATAGCTGATCGGCTCGTTGCGCGGGCCGTTGCCGGCCACCAGGCGCTTGAGCGGCAGGATGCGTTCCGGCAGGTCGACGGACGCGTCGAAGGTGCTGCGCCGCACCGACAGGCCCTGCGCCGGGTAGCAGACTTCCGGCCGGTGCGTCTGCATCGAGCGGTCCTGCCGGCCGCCATAGGCCATCGACAGCATGATGCGGTAGCCGTTGGTGTTGCGGTACGTGCGCGCCAGCGTCTGCTCGTAGGTCTCGTCGACCACCTTCTGCAACTGAGGATCCGGCTGCAGCGGCAGGATGCTCGGATCGATGGTCCAGGTGCCGAAGCGGCGCGGCACCTCGAACTCGAGGCTCAGGTCCGGGCCCATGGCCTTGGCCTGCACGCGTGGCCGGGCGGCAATCGCCGCACCGGCAGCGGCAGCCATGCCCAGCAGTGCGAGTGCGGCCTTGCGGCGGCTGGCCATCATGCCGGCCTCCGACGCAGGAAACGCTGCAGCAGCGAGATCGAACCGTCGATGGCGATCAGCAGCAGCAGCGCGGCGACGAACAGCACGATGCCGGCGAAGCCGTGCACGAAACCCTGGCCGGCAGCGTCGCCGAAGTGGTACGTGACCAGCACCAGCACGATCACGCGGATCACGTTGGCGATGAAGGCCACCGGCACCACCAGCACCGCCAGCAGCACGTTGCGCCAGGCGGCTGCGTGGCCGGCAAAGTTCAGGTACAGCAGGCCCAGCGCCTCGAGCGTGAACATCGAGGTCAGCCCGGCGCACGCGTCGGCCACCAGCAGCTGGTACTGGCCGACCATCAGCACGACGCCCGAGCGCGCCACCGGGTAGCCGAGCTGGTACATGGCGCCTGCAGCCACGTAGGACACCGCCGATTTCAGCGGCGCCGTCAGCGCGGCGACCAGCTGGCCGGGCAGCGGCACCATGAAGATCAGGAAGAACAGCGGGAACCAGCACAGGCGCAGGCCCGCCAGGCCCTTGAACATCCACAGCAGCGCGCCCAGCACCACCGGCTGCGAGCCGACCTCGAACAGCCAGATGTTCTGCGAGCGCCCGACGGCGTAGAGCAGCAGGCCGAAGGCCAGCAACGTGATGCTGCCGGCGCTGGCGGCCACGTCGGGCAGCGCGGCGAGCCTGTCGCGCTTGGTGAACAGCAGGTACAGGCTGGCGATCAGGATGATCGGGCCCTGACCCTGCTCGTCGGTGACCCACAGCGTGCGTGACAGGTCGAGCCAGGTCGGCACGTACATCAGCAGCGCGCCGGCCAGCACCATGGCCAGCGCGGGCAGGTCCACGCCGATGGGAAGCAGATCGCCCAGCCTGCCGGAGCGGCGCGGGGCCGCGGTGGAGCTCGAGAGGGCCATCTCAGTGTTCGTTCAGCATCGCGCCGACGATGTGCGCCGGGCCTGCTCGAAGAAAGGCCATCAGCCCTTCCAGGCTACGCAGGTGCGAGCGCCCGGCGCGGGCCACCACCAGCGCGGCACCGCAGCGCGCGGCGATCACCGAACCGTCGGCGCCATGGCTGGCAGCCGGCGTGTCGACGACGATGTGGTCGAACTTGGCCTGCAGATCGTGCAGCAGCAGCGCAAAGGCGGGCCGCTCGACCAGCTCGAGCGGATTGGGCGCCAGCGTGCCGACCGGCAGCACGTACAGGCTGGGCAGCTCGGCGACCGGATGCACGACACGCGTCGTCTCGCGGCCGCTGAGGATGTGGCTCAGGCCGGTCGCGTTGTCGACGCCGAACAGCTTGTGCTGGCGCGGGCTGCGCATGTCGGCATCGAGCAGCAGCGTGCGCCCGCCGAGCTGGCTGAAGGCGATCGCCAGGTTGGCGGCGACGAAGGTCTTGCCGTCGCCCGGCTCGGCGCTGACCACCGCGATCGCCGGCTGCGGCTGGCCGTACGAGGCCAGGCGCATCACGACCTGGCTGCGCAGGCTGCGGAACACCTCGGCCTGAGGCGAGAAGGGGCGGGCGGCGCTGACCAGCTCACGGTCGAGCGCGCGGGTCAGCGCGGTCGGGTACTGGAACTGCTGGCTCAGTGCCCACATCACGTCGTCGTGGCGGATCAGCCCGAGCGCGATGGCCGACTCGCCGAACATCGTGCCATGCTGGCGCTGGTGGGAGAGTACGCGCTCGACCTGCTCGGCGCTGAGCTTGTGTGCCTCCTGGATGATGGAGCCGATGCTGCGGCCCTCGGGGTTCGAGGACGGGCGCAGCGGCACCGCGCCGGGGTTCGGCGCGGGCGGCCTGGCGCCCAGGGTCACGGGAGCGGTGGCGTCTTGGTACATGGTGTTGACGGTGTGCCGGCGGACTCAGGCACCGCCGGCGAGATCGGCCCAGCGTGGCTCGCCGCCGCGGCGGCGGCGCCAGAAGGCGAGCAAGGATCGGCTGCGCGACGGCGCCGCGCCGGCACGCGGCAGCATGGCGAGCAGCGGCAACTGCAGCGCGCCGGTGAGGTCTTCGCCGCTGCGCACGCGACGGTCGAGCATCTCGATGGCCACCGCTGCCGAGACACCGAGCAGCACGCCCAGGAAGGTGGCGGCGAGGAAGTTCATCAGCGGCCGCGGCGAGGAGGGCTCGACCGGGTCGGTGGCGGCGCTGAGCACCACGATGTTGGTCTGCGTGGTCTGGCTTTCCAGGCTGGTCAGGCTGCCGCGCGTCTGCACCGCGTCGTAGGCGCGCTGCGCATTCTCGACGTCGCGCGTCAGCACCGCCATGTCGTCGCGCAGGCCCTTGAGCTCGAGAACCTTGGCGCGCTGCGCCTCCAGCGCGGCGCGGGTCTGCGCCTCGCGCGAAAGGTTGATGGTGTTGCTGGTGCCCAGGCTGGTGCCGACCCGCTCGGTCTCCTGCTGCAGCTTGGTGCGCAGCTCGGCGAGGTTGGCGCGCAGCTCCACGACCTGCGGATGGGCGTCGCCGAAGCGCGCCGAAATCTCCTGCAGCCGTGCTTCCTGGCGCGACACGTCGGCGCGCAGGCCGGCCACCGCCGGGTTGTTGATCACGTCCTGCACGCGGCCTGCGTCGGCCTTGACCTGCGCGTCACGGCTGCGACTGTCCGCGGTGATTGCCTGCAGCGCGACCAGCTGGCTGCTCAACTCGTTCAGGCGTGCGGTCTCGACGTCGAGCCGCTCGTCGACCGCGATGATGCCCTTGTCCTTCTGGAACGCGGACAGCCGGCCCTGCGCCTGCTCCACGGCCTCGCGCAGCTGCTTGGCGCGTTCGTCGAAGAAGCCTGTGTACTGGCGCGCCGGCTCGACGCGCATCTCCAGAGTCACGTCCACGTAGGCCTGCGCGAATGCGTTGGCCAGCGCGGCAGCGAACTTCGGATCGACCGACTTGTAGCCAATGCCGATCACGTTCGACTCGCGCGAGGGCTTCACCTCCAGGCTGCCCTGCAGCAGGTCGGCCAGCCAGCGCTCGTAGCTGCCGGCGCCGCCGGTGGCTTCCATCCACTGGCCGCGCGTGGCCGGGTTCTCGGCCAGGCGCAGGCCCTTGACCACCTTCTG
This sequence comes from Variovorax sp. YR752, assembly GCF_943372545.1. Taxonomy (NCBI): domain Bacteria; kingdom Pseudomonadati; phylum Pseudomonadota; class Betaproteobacteria; order Burkholderiales; family Comamonadaceae; genus Variovorax; species Variovorax sp. YR752. The sequence goes on from NZ_CALRZC010000176.1 coordinate 10,321, forward strand.
CGCGACGCGGTCGCTCTGGATCACGTCGACCTGCGTGGCCATGTAGGCCGGGCTCATCATTCCTGGCGAGATGCCGCCGGAGATCGGATCCGGCGTCTTCACGTCGAGCAGCACCGAGGCGCTGGCCGAGTACTTCTTCGGCAGCAGCAGGTTGAGCGCGGCCGCGATGCCCAGGGCCAGCAGCAGCGCGAGCAGCACGACGATCCAGCGTGCGCGCAGGATGGCGAAGAATTGTCCGAGGCTCATGGGTTCGATCCCGCCGGGGTCAGAACAGCGACTCGCGCACGTAGATCACGTCGCCGCCGCGCACGCGCTCGTCCATCGCCGGCTGCACGACCTCGAGCGTGCCCTCGCCGTTGCGGCGGTGCACGCGCAGGCCGCGCTCGGTGCCGCGCAGCGTCACGCCGCCGCCGGCGGCCAGGGCCTGCATCACCGTCATGTCGCGGTCGAGTCGCAGCGGCCCGGGGCGCTGCACCTCGCCGTAGATGTAGACCACCGGCGCGCGGTCGACGAACACGACGTCGCCGTTCTGCAGCGCCGGATCCTCGCCGCGCGAGGTGGCGGCATAGAGCGCGGGCAGGTCGATCTCGCGGCGCATCGGCTTGCCGTCGCGGCTGCCGCTGAGCGTGACGATGTCGCTGCCGCCCGGGGCGATGCCGCCGGCCTGCGCCAGCACCTCGCTCAGGCGCATGCCGACCATGTCGAGCGGGTAGCGGCCGGGGCGGTTGACCTGCCCTAGCACCGACACCTGGTGGCCGCGCACCTGCATCACCAGCACCGACACCTGCGGCTGCTTGAGGAAGTTGCCGTCGCGCAGGCCCTTGGTGATCGTCGCTTCAGCCTGCGCCACCGACTGGCCGCCCAGCCGCACTGCGCCGAGCAGCGGGTAGCTGACCGTGCCGCTCTCGCCGACACGTGCCTCGAGCGTCAGGTCCGGATTCTGGTAGACGGTGATGCGCAGCACGTCGCCGCTGGCAATGACGTAGTCACGCGCCGGATCGGCGGCGCGGGCCAGCGGTGCGGCGACGAGCAGCGACAACAGGACCCGCACGAGCCAGCGGCCCAGGCGCAGTGCGCCTGCGGAGTTCGGGGAGGCCACGGTCATTTCAGCCCCGACAGGCCCTTGCTGAGCGAGTCGGCGTCGATCGTGCCTGCCGATGCGGCCGGAGCCGCCGGGGCCGCTGTCGACAATGGCGGCGCGGCAGGGGCAGAGGCTGCGTCCGCCGCCGGCGCCGAGGCCGCCGACGCGGCGAAGCTGCCGACGTACTCGACGTGTGCGGCAGCGCGGATCGTGCGCAGGTCCTGCTCGACTGCCTTGCGGCGCCGCTCGACCATCAGGAACTGCTCGATCGCCGGGCGCGCCTGTTCCTCGGTGACCGGTGCGCTGCGCGACTGCACCAGCGTCAGCAGGCGGGCGCCGCCGGGCATCGGCAGCAGCACGGTCTGCCCGTCCTGCATCGCGGCGAAGCGATCGAGCAGCGCCAGCGGGAGGTTCTCCGCGGACACCGTGTTCTGCGAAGCGCGAGTCGACAGCTTCTCGGCCTTCAGGTGGTCGACGACCTGCTGCAGCGACTTGGACTGCGACATAACCTGCTGCAGCGCCGCGATCTGCTCCGCGGAACCATCGACCACCAGTTCCTGCAGCGAATAGATGCGGCGCTGGGCGAACAGCGCGGGCTTGCTGTCGTAGTAGGCCTTGATCTCGTCGGCGGCGGGCTTGGCGACGCTGTCGCCGACCTTGGAAACGTAGGCGCGCGCGACGATGTCGCGGCGCGCGGCCTCGAGTTCCTGCAGCACGCGCGGGTCGCGATCGAGCTTCTGCTCCTGCGCCTTCTGCACCGCCACCTCCTGGTCGATCAGTCGCTCCAGCACCTGGCGGCCTGCGGTCTCCGCCTGCTCCGGCTTGACGCCGGGCGTGCGCTGCATGACGAAGTTGATCTGGTGGACCGAGATCTCTTCCTTGTTGACCTTGGCGGCCACTTGCGAGGCCGGCTTGCCGGCCTCCTTGCCGCAGGCGGCGAGCGCGAGCAGCGCGACCGCGGACAGGGCATACAGCGCGCCGCGGGCGCAGCGCTGTCGAACGGGGGACGAGAGCATCATGGTGTGGATCGGCAGGCGCGGGGCCTGCACATCGCCGAAGGAGGGGTGCGCATTCGATGAGCCATTCGGCTCGTCGTTCGCAGGGCAGTCTAGGCAGGCGCTGTGACAACTCCGCGTCATGCGGGGCGGCGCGCGGGTGTCTCCATTCCCGCGTCTGCGGGGCCTCGCATGATCCGTCCGGCCCGCGGTCGTGCATGGTCCGAAAGAACCATGCCGAAGATGACGACAAGCGCCATGTCGCCGCCGTGCAGCACAAAGCGCGAGCACTCGACCAGCACGGCGCGCAGGCTGGGCTCGTCGAGTCCGGCCACGACGGTCGACCACATCTGGCCGGCCAGCACGACCGGTGCCGTCACGAGCGTCGCCGCGAGTCCCACGCAGGCGATCGCCAGCGTGCTGCGCCAACGTGGCGCCATGCCGATGTTCCAGCACAGCGCGCAGGCCAGCAAGGTCATCACGGCCAGCCGCTGCGTCTGGCGGGCGGGTGTGTGCGCCTCGAAGGCGAGGCCGGGCGCGAACACGCGGCCGCGCAGCACGACGTGCTCGCGAGTCACCGCGCGGGCCGACAGGCGCAGCGAGCCGGTCGCCGTCTCGAGGCCGATGCGTTCGACGGTGAACTCCGGCATCAGCCACTGCAGCACCGCCGCCTGCAGTGGGCGCGCCAAGGCCAGCACAGGGCTTGCGGCCAGCGCCAGCCACAGCGCCGCGCCGGCCGTCGTGGCAGCGAGGATCAGCCGCGTGCGCCGGCGCGCAGGTTCCATGCGAAGAAGCCCGCCACCGCGCCGAGCATCAGCAGCGGGCCCCACAAGGTGTGCAAGGCGTCGAACCCCTCGCGCCAGTGCCGGAAGGCGAGGTACAGCGCCAGCAGGCGCCACTGGTTCAGCGCCCAGATCAGCAACAGGCCGAGGCCGAGCATGGCGAGGCCGCGGCGCCAGCCCACCGGCGCAACGAGCACCGCGGGAACGTACAGCGCCATCACTTCGAAGCCGTCGCAGCCGGCCAGCAACTGCAGCCGCCCGCCAGGCCAGGTGAGCCTGGGGCCGCTGGCACGTACGGCGTCGGCGGGGAAGAGCAGGTCGATCAGGGCTGCTGCGGGCAGCGCGGTGGCGGTGTCGACCAGCCAGTGACTGGCACCGCCCGCGCGCAGCGAGCGATACGCCGCATGCGCCGCGCCATAGAGGATCACGAACAGGGCGATGCGGGCCCAGCGTGCGCCGCCTTGCTCACCCACGCGTCCGCTCCGGCCTGCGCAGCAGGGGAGACAGCAGGGCTGCGCCGAGCAGCCCGAGTGCCCAGGCCGGGGCCACCGGCACGTCGGCCGCGCTGAGCTGCGACAGCAGCATCACGCTGCCGTCGGTCTGCGCCTGCAGCCAGGCGAGGTAGGGCGCGTGCGCAAGCACCGGTCCGCCGCCGCCGCTGCCGAAGGTCGACGAGGCAGCGCCGTTGCCGAAGTTCAGCACCAGTGTCGACAAGCCGTACAGCGCCGGGCCGTTGCCCGTGTCGATGAACACCGGCGAGCCCGAGTCGCCGCTGGCCATGCAGGTCTCGATGGTGTTGCCCAGGGAGGCGCCACCCATCGGGCCGGTGCCGGCCGGGCCATCGAAGTCGCAGATCCAGAACGGGCTGCTGCGGCCGGAGGCATCGAGGCGGTCGGGCAACTGGTCGATCACGTTGCCGCCGCGCCGCTTGACGCTCGACGACGCGTTGGCCGTCGGCGTCGCCGAGCCGTTGCCCGAGGCGCCGTAGCCGACCATCGTCAGCTGTGCGCCGGTCGCGACCGGCGTGTCGGCGATCGGGTAGATCGCGGCGCCTGCGGGCGCGGGCTGCACCAGGCGCAGCACGCACAGGTCGTCGTAGGGAAACACCGTGCCGGGGTAGGTGGTCGATGTGGCCACCGTCATCGACAGCGGCGTCGCGCCCAGGTTGATCACCACGCGCAATGCCGATGCCGCCTGCCCGGCAGCGACGTGTGCGGCGGTGAGCACGTGCTGCGGCCCGATCATCACGCCACTGAAGGCCGATCCGCCGGCGACCACGCTGACCGCGCCCGACCAGGGCGACGCGGTGGTGTTCGCATCGACGCGGGCGGCCGGCGAGTCGGGCAACTCGCCGGCCATCAGTGCATGCGCCGGACCGGCCGATCCCCCGGCGGCCAGCGCCAGCGCAGCGCTCAGGCACTGGCGGCGCCGCAACTCAGTTCTCGCGGCGGCGGCGCGCCACCGCACCGAGCACACCCAGGCCGGCCATCAGCAGCGCCACCGAGCCGGGTTCCGGCACCGGCGCGAGCGTCAGGTTGTCGAGCACCGCGTACGGTCCCGACACCTCGAAGCGCGCGATCGCGTTGCTGTCCAGGCTGATGCCGAAGAACGAGCCGGCATTCAGCCCGCCCGGCGTCCACAGCGGCACGAAGTGGTCTTCCAGCAGCGTGCCCGAACCGTCGTAAGCCGCGATGTACAGCGGCAGCGGCAGGCCGCCGCCATAGACGAAGCTCGGGTCGAAGTTGAGGAAGCCGCCGACCGAGCCCTGCGGGATGGCGAGGTCGAACACCAGCGAGGCAGCGATGCCGTTCGCCTCGTCCTGGAAGGCGCCGTCGACACCGACGAAGGACGCACCGGTCCATTCGCCGTTGTCGCTCAGTGTCCAGGCGCCGTACGGTGCGCCGAACTGCAGCGGGCCGCCGAGTGTCGACACCTGCACGTCGGCGCCGATGGCGCCGCCGGTCTGCACGCTCGGCCCGCCGGTCACGTAGCTGGCAGCATCGTCGAAGTCGATCACCGAGGCGCCGCCCGGCGCCGTCGTGATCAGCGTGGCCTGGGCTGCGCCCTGCGCGGTGGCCAGCGCGGCGGCCAGCGCCGCGATGCGGAAGTGCTTGTTCATGGGCTGCTCCTTCAGGCGCCGATCACGCCGCCGTCGGCGCGGGTGATGACGATCGTGCCCGAGCGCGGGCGGGTCTTGTCGTCGCCCACCGGACCCTGGAATCCGTAGCCCTGGCTGCTCGGCCAGGCACCGACCTTGTTCGGGTACAGCGGGTCGGCCGGGTTGCTGTTGTCGCCCGAACCTTCGCCCGGGTGCTGGATGTTGACGAAGAAGGTGCGGTTGTCCGGCGTGGCGCTGATGCCGGTCACCTCGCAGCCCTTCGGCCCGGTCAGGAAGCGGCGGATCTCGCCGGTCACCGTGTTGGCCGCCAGCATCATGTTGTTGGGCATGTTGATGTAGCCGCCCGCGCCGGTACCGGTGCCCAGCGTGCCCGACGAGATGTCGGTCTGGATCCACAGCCGGCCCGACTTGTCGAACCACAGGCCGTCGGGGCTGCCGAAGTAGTCGCCGTTGATGTTGCCGGCCTGCGCCGTGCCGGCGTTGGCGGCCAGCGTCGGGTCGCCGGCGAGCACGAAGAGGTCCCACTCGAAGCTGAGCGCGGCCGGGTCGGCGCCGGCTTCCTGCCAGCGGATGATGTGGCCGTAGCGGTTGTTGGCGCGCGGGTTGGACTCGTCGACGGCGGCGGCGGTGCGGCCGCTGTTGTTGGTCAGCGTGCAGTAGATCTCTCCGGGCGCGGTCGGGTTGACGGCGATCCACTCCGGGCGGTCCATGCGCGTCGCGGCGACCAGGTCGGCCGCCTTGCGGGTATTGACCAGCAGGTCGCCGAGCGTCGCGAACGCGGCGCCCAGCGTCGGGTTGTCCAGCGTCAGCGGCAGCCACTGGCCGGTGCCCATGTTGTCGCCCACCGCGGCGCCGGCATCGAAGCGCGCCACGTACAGCGTGCCTTCGTCGAGCAGGTTCAGGTTGGCGGCGCGGTTGGTCGGGCTGTACTTGTTCTTCGTGACGAACTTGTAGATGTACTCGCCAGCCTGGTCGTCGCCCATGTAGATGACGATGCGGCCGTCGGCAGCGTAGGTGTACTCGGCACCTTCGTGCTTGATGCGGCCCAGCGCGGTGCGCTTGATCGGCGTCGCGTTCGGGTTGAACGGGTCGATCTCGACCACCCAGCCGAAGCGCAGCTGCTCGGTGGCGCCGCCGCCCTTCAGGTCGAAGCGGTCATCGTGGTGGTGCCAGTTGTAGCCGAAGCCGGCGGCGTTGAAGCCGTAGCGCGCCTCGATGCTGGTGGCAGCCGGCACATAGGTGGTGTCGTTGACCGGGTTGCCGGCAGCATCCAGCGTCTTGGCACCGAAGTAGCCGTTGACGTTCTCTTCGCAGGTCAGGTACGTGCCCCAGGGCGTGTAGCCGTTGGCGCAGTTGTTCAGCGTTCCGAAGCCGGTGGTGCCGGTGACGTTGACCGCCGGGCCGCTGAAGCGCACCGGCGTGTTGGTGGTGATGCGTCGCGCATAGCTCGACGGCCGCACGACCTGCCAGCCGGCGGCGTTCTTCTGCACCTCGACCACCGAGACCCCGTGCGCCGCCTGCGACTTGCGCACCTTGCCCAGATCCCAGTTCGCCATGCCGTCGTTGAACAGCAGGCCCTGGTCGACGTACTCGTGGTTCATCACCAGCAGGCCGCGCACGTTCGACAGGCCGGCGGTGGCGCCGGCGCCGCGCGCCGGGAAGGGGAAGAAGTGCATGCCGTCGTGGTGAGCGCCGGACTGCAGCTCCTGCTCGGCGGCGGTCTCGCTGGCGTCACCGCTCCAGGCCGGCGTACCGGCCGGCATGCCAGCCTTGCCGATCGGGTCGCCCCAGGCGTAGAGCACCTGCACGTTGTAGCCCGAGGGCACGACCACGGTGTCGTTGCCGGCCGCCGGCACGGACGAGAAGCCGAGTGTGACGCTGGCACCTGCGCCGGCGGCCTGCGCCGGCGTCGGCGTGGTCAGCGCGGGCACGCCGAAGAAGGTCAGTGCGGCAGCGCCGGCGCCGCTCTTCAGGAAGCCGCGGCGCGATTGCGCGGCTGCGACCACGCTGGCGAAGTCGGGGTGGCGGCTCGGGTTGACGGCGATGTCCTCGCTGTCTTCAGCGCGGGTCTCGTGGGCTTGCGTCGGCTGGCGATCCATGGGTTCTCCTGGGGGCGTGATGTCGCGGCAGCCGGATGTGGCTGCCATGTCTGGAAACACCGCCATGCTCACGATGCAATGTTCCGCAGCGATGGCTCGGCAGCTCGCCGCCATAGCTCCTTCGGGGCTCCCGTGCTGAACGGGCCATGGGCGGTCACGAAGCGACACCTGCGCGACACGATGCGCGTCTAGGGCGTGTTAACACAACCGCAAACCGTCGGCGATGAGCGCGAAGCTGATGAACGCGGTGAACATGACGTCGAGCTTCTCGAAGCGAGAGAAGATGCGCCGATAGCCCTTGAGGCGGCGGAACAGACGCTCGACCTCATTGCGCCGC
>NZ_CALRZC010000177.1:0-17693 GCF_943372545.1 Variovorax sp. YR752
AGCGCGCGCAGGCTGCAAGTGCGGCGGTGCTGGCCGGCGCCGCACGCCGCAGCACCGACGCCCTCGCGTCCTGACACCGATTCACTCGACGGACGGCCGCATGAGGTTCGATTTCTTCCGGCGCCCCGGCGTCGACGGCAACGGCGTGCCCGCCGAGGCAATGCCCCCCATGGCACCCGCAGTAGGCGCCGACGGCCACGTGGCCTACGCCATGCTGCTGGACGGCAAGCGCCGCGTGGTCGGCTACCGCATGGCCTGGCGCGCAGCTGGGCAGGGCACCGATGCCGGCGCGGCGGCCGGCGTCAAGGCGCTCATGGACACGCTGGGCCTGCACCTGAACCCGGGCGGCCACGGCTGGCTGCTGGGCGGGCAGATGGTGTTCGTCGACGTCACGGTGGATGCGCTGTTCCAGAGCGAGCTGCAGTCGCTGCCGCCGCGCAACGTCGTGCTGTGCATGAAGGCCGACGAACTGATGGACGCCGACATGCGCTCCATCCTGCTGTTCCTGCGCGAGCAGGGCTTCGGCTTCATGCTGTGCGGCGGCGCCGCGCTGCCGGACGACGAAGAACTGCGCGCCATCGTCACGCACCGCGAGGTGGCGCCCGCCGACCTGGCGGCCATGTCGCCCGCCGGCCCGGTGCCCATCGCCGCGCGCGTGGCGAACTGGTCCGAGTTCGAGGCCTGCGCCGCACGCGGCGTGCAGGTGTTCGTCGACGGCGCCGTGCGCCTGCCGCCGGCGCGCGACAGCGCCGACGCATTGCAGCCCGAGTCGCAGCTCATCGTGCACCTGATGCAGATGATCCTGCGCAACGAAGACGTGCGCGCCATCGAGGGTGCACTCAAGCACGACGCCGCGCTCACCTACCGGCTGCTGCGCTACATCAACTCGCCCTCGGTCGGCCTGGCGGTCGAGATCCATTCGCTGCGCCATGCGGTCGCCATGCGGTCGCCATGCTCGGCTACTCGCCGCTGTACCGCTGGCTGTCGCTGTTGCTGGCCACCAGCAACAAGATCAGCTCGCCCTTCATGATGAAGAAGGCCATCCTGCGCGGGCGTTTCGTCGAGCTGATGGGGCAGGGCATGCTGCCGCCCAGCGAGGCCGACAACCTGTTCGTCGCGGGCATGTTCTCTCTGCTCGACCAGCTATTGGGCGTGCCGATGGAAGGCGTGCTGCGCAAGGTGCAGCTCACCGAGGCGGTGCAGCAGGCGATTCTTTCGCGCAGCGGCGTCTACGGCCCTTTCGTCGCGCTGGCCGAAAGCTGCGAGACCGACGATGGCCGCGCCGCGCGGTTGTCGGAGGCGCTCTTCCTGAGTGCGGCGCAGGTCAATGCCGCGCAGCTGTCGGCGCTGGTGTGGGCGCTCGACGCCGGCCCGGCCGTGACCGCGCCGCCTGCCTGACCCCCGGAAATGCAGGGCTTTTGCGCGTCTGATCGACCGATTGGAAACGGCGGTTGCTGTGACCATTGAAAGTCACGCTTCCAGGCTGGCTGTGACGACCGAGTTCCTTTTTACCGACCACGACTTTTCCAGAATCCGGACCCTCATCCATCGCCGCGCCGGCATCGCCCTGGGCGAGCAGAAGCGGCAGATGGTGTACAGCCGGCTGTCGCGGCGCCTGCGCGAGCTGCAGGTGCCCGCGTTCGCGTCGTACCTGGACCAGCTCGAGGCGCGCCACGACGGCGACGAGTGGCAGCTGTTCATCAACGCGCTCACCACCAACCTGACCTCGTTCTTTCGCGAGGCGCACCACTTTCCCACGCTCGGCGCGCACGTGCGCAAGATGACCGGCCCGATCACCGTCTGGTGCGCCGCCGCCTCGACGGGCGAAGAGCCGTACTCGATCGCCATCACGCTGATGGAAGCGCTGGGCGACCGCGCCGGCTCGGCCCGCGTGATCGCCAGCGACATCGACACGGCCGTGCTGGCCAAGGCCGCGACCGGCGTCTTCACCACCGAACAGGTGCGGCGCCTGTCGCCCGAGCGGCTGCGGCGCTTCTTCAACAAGGGCACCGGCACCAACGCCGGCAAGGTGCGCGTGCGCCCCGAAGTCGCCGCGCTGGTGAAGTTCTCGCGCGTCAACCTGCTGGACAACGCCTGGGCGGTGAAGGAGCCGGTGGACGCGATCTTCTGCCGCAACGTGATGATCTATTTCGACAAGCCGACGCAGAAGAAGGTGCTCGACCGCTTCGCGCCGCTGCTCAAGCCGGGCGGCTTGCTGTTCGCCGGCCACTCCGAGAACGCCTCGCTCGTCAACCCGGCCTTCCGGCCGCTGGGGCAGACGGTGTACGAGCTGTCGCGCACGCCGGGCATCGCATGAGCCTGGCGAGCCATCACTACTTCGATCGCGATGTCGGCCGCATGGCCGTCAAGCTGTTGCCCTCCGAGTACTACGTGACCACCGACCACACCGTGCTGAGCACCGTGCTCGGCTCCTGCGTGGCCGCCTGCCTGCACGACGCCCAGGCGGGCGTGGCCGGTATGAACCACTTCATGCTGCCCGACGACGGCGAGCCCGGCGTGGGCTCGATGCGCTACGGCGCCTACGCCATGGACGTGCTGGTGCGCGAGCTGGTGCGCGCGGGTGCGCGGCGCGAGCGATTGCAGGCCAAGGTGTTCGGCGGCGGCGCCGTGCTGGCCGGCATGACCACGCTCAACATCGGCGACCGCAACGCCGACTTCGTGCTGCGCTACCTGGAGGCGGAACGCATCGAGGTCGCGGCGCAAGACCTGCGCGGACCGCACGCGCGCCGCGTGTGCTTCCTGCCCGAGAGCGGCAAGGCCGTGGTGCGCCGCCTGCGCGCGCAGACCGAGGTGCTGCGCGTGCGCCGCGACGAAGGCGAGCTGCTGCGCCGGCTGTCGGTGCCCGGCCTGCCGCACGAGATCGACAGAACCAAAGGAAGCCGGTGAGCCTGACAAGCAAGAAGAAGATCAAGGTGCTCTGCGTCGACGATTCGGCGCTGATCCGCAGCGTGATGAGCGAGATCATCAACAGCCAGCCCGACATGACCGTGGTCGGCACGGCGGCCGACCCGCTGGTGGCGCGCGACCTCATCAAGGTCACGAACCCCGACGTGCTCACGCTCGACGTGGAAATGCCGCGCATGGACGGCCTGGAGTTTCTCGAGAAGCTCATGCGCCTGCGGCCGATGCCGGTGGTCATGGTGTCGTCGCTCACCGAGCGTGGCTCGGAGATCGCGCTGCGTGCGCTGGAGCTGGGCGCCATCGACTTCGTGACCAAGCCGCGCCTGGGCGTGCGTGACGGACTGCTCAACTACACCGAACTCATCGCCGGCAAGATCCGCACGGCGGCCAGCGCACGGCTGCTGCCTGCCCGGCCCGCGGCCACCGCAGCGCGTCCTGCGCACGAGGCTGCGCCCGAGGCACTGCTGCGCAGCCCGCTGCTGAGCACCGAGAAGCTGCTCATCATCGGCGCGTCCACCGGCGGCACCGAAGCGATTCGCGAGGTGCTGCAACCACTGCCGCCCGACGCGCCCGCGGTGCTCATCGCGCAGCACATGCCGGCCGGCTTCACGCGCTCCTTCGCGCAGCGGCTGGACGGCCTGTGCCGCATCCGCGTGAAGGAGGCGGAGCAGGGCGAGCGCGTGCTGCCCGGCCATGCCTACATCGCGCCGGGCGGCTTTCACCTGTCGCTGGCACGCAGCGGTGCGAACTACGTGGCCCACCTGGACCAGGAGCCGCCCGTGAACCGCCACCGGCCGTCGATCGACGTGCTGTTCGATTCGGCCGCCAAGCACGCGGGCAAGAACGCCATCGGGATCATCCTCACCGGCATGGGCAAGGACGGCGCCGAGGGCCTGCTGCGCATGCGGCGCGCGGGCGCGCACACGCTGGCGCAGGACGAGGTCAGCTGCGTGGTCTTCGGCATGCCGCGCGAGGCGGTGGCGCTGGGCGCGGTGGACGAGGTGTCGCCCCTGAACGAGATCAGCCGCCGCGTGATGGCGCACCTTCGCACGTTCGGTGAACGTGCGAACCGGGTTTGACGACTTTGAATAACGACCTGTGGAGTTGGAAACATCGTGATCGATAAGAGCATCAAGATTCTGGTTGTGGATGACTTCCCGACCATGCGGCGCATCGTGCGCAACCTGCTGAAGGAACTGGAGTTCCTCAACGTCGACGAGGCCGAGGACGGCGTGGCCGGCCTGGAGAAGCTGCGCGGCGGCAACTTCGGCTTCGTGGTCTCCGACTGGAACATGCCGAACATGGACGGCCTGACCATGCTGCAGACCATCCGCGCCGACCCCGAGCTGAAGAAGCTGCCGGTGCTGATGGTCACGGCCGAAGCCAAGAAGGAGAACATCGTCGCGGCTGCGCAAGCGGGCGCCAATGGCTATGTGGTGAAGCCTTTCACCGCGGCGACGCTGGAAGAGAAGATCACGAAGATCTTCGAGAAGCTGGCCAAAGAGGCGGCTTGATGTGGCTTGGGTGTGCGCGCGCTCTGGTTCAGGGCGACGCTCCCGCCGACGGGGAGCCTTGCTCCGCGAATGTCCCCCGGGGCTTCGCCCCTCCTCCTTGATTTCGCTGCGCAAGGCACCCCATCGACGTGAGCGTGTTCAGGGCGGTTGTTGATCAACCAGCACACCGACCGCGCTCAGTGTGCGCAGGGCACTGGGTGCTTCCCGCAGCGAAATAAAGGAGGAGCGAAGCGGGGGACATTCGCGGAGGGAAGTACCCGGTGGCCTGTGCACGCACCCTGAAAGAACAACAGCAGCGCACAACGCAATGGACAACTGACATGAACGACAACGCCCCGGAACCCGCCAACACCACCGAAGAACTGCTCGGTCGCATCGGCCACCTCACGCGCCAGCTGCGCGAAGGCCTGCGCGAGCTGGGCCTGGACAAGCAGGTGGCCAAGGCCGCGCAGGCCATCCCCGATGCGCGCGACCGTCTGAACTACGTGGCGGCCACCACCGAGCGCGCGGCGCATCGCGCGCTCAACGCCATCGACGTTGCCCAGCCGTTGCAAGAGGCATTGGCGACCGATGCCAAGGCCCTGACGCAGCGTTGGGACCAGTGGTTCGAGAACCCCATCGAACTCGACCACGCGCGCGAGCTCGTGCTCGACACGCGCGGCTACCTGAGCGACGTGCCGCAGCGCGCGAGCGCCATCAACACGCAGCTCATGGAGATCCTGATGGCGCAGGACTTCCAGGACCTCACCGGCCAGGTCATCAAGAAGATGATGGAAGTCGTCAACGACGTCGAGACGCAGCTGCTGCAGGTGCTCATCGACAACTCGCCGCCCGAGAAGCGCCACGAAGCGGCGCAGAGCCTGCAGAACGGGCCGCAGGTGAAGGCCGGCAACCCCGATGCCGTGACCGACCAGTCGCAGGTCGACGACCTGCTCGAAAGCCTCGGGTTCTGAGCCGCTTGATTGGCCGAATTGCAGGGCGATACCGGCCCTGATCGGGCGATTGTTCCGAACCACCGGATTCAATAATTTGGGTCTGAGCAAGGCGTACTTCGCCAGTGCTGGTTCGGAGCATGAATGGCTGAGGAAAGCGATCTCGAGAAAACGGAACCCGCCTCCGAGCGGCGCCTGGAGAAGGCGCGCGAGGAAGGCAACGTGGCCCGTTCGCGCGAGCTCACCACCTTCGTCATGCTCGCCACCGCGAGCGCCGGCTTGTGGTTCGCGGCGGAGCCGCTCGGCGCGAGCATGAGCGGCGCGCTGCGCCACGGCCTGCAGTTCGACCGCGCCAGCGCCTTCGACCCCGCGCACATGCTCTCGCAGAGCGGGCGCATGGTGTTACAGGCGCTCGTTGCCATCGGGCCGCTGTTCGCCATGATGGTCGTCGCCGCCGTGGCCGCGCCCCTGATGCTCGGCGGCTGGATGTTCTCCGGCAAGGCCGTCGCACCGAACTTCGGAAAACTCAATCCACTGGCCGGCATCGGCCGCATGTTCTCTGCGCAGGCACTGGCCGAACTCGTGAAGGCGCTCGCCAAGTCGGCGCTCATCGGCGGCGTGGCGTGGTGGGTCATCGTGGACGACATCGAGGCCGTGATGGCGCTCATGTCGCAGCCCGCGCACGAGGCGCTGCCGCACGCGCTGGTGCTGGTGGCCAAGCACTGCGCGCTGATCGCCGCCACGCTCTTCCTCGTCGCACTCGTCGACGTGCCCTTTCAGCTCTGGAACTACTACCGCAAGCTGCGCATGTCGCGTGAAGACGTGCGCCAGGAGCACAAGGAAAGCGAAGGCGATCCGCACATCAAGGCGCAGATCCGCCGGCAACAACAGCAGATGGCACGCCGCCGCATGATGGCCGAGGTGCCCAAGGCCGACATCGTGCTCACCAACCCGATGCACTTCGCCGTCGCGCTGCAGTACCTGGACAGCGACATGCGCGCACCGCGCGTGGTCGCCAAGGGCACCGAGCTGGTGGCCGCGCGCATCCGCGAACTGGCGAAGGAACACAAGGTCGCGATCCTCGAAGCGCCGCCGCTCACGCGCGCGCTCTACCGCCACACGAAGCTGGGCGAGGAAATTCCGGCGGGCCTGTACACGGCGGTGGCCGAGGTGCTGGCGTGGGTGTACCAACTCAAGCGCTGGAACAGCGAGGGCGGTGAGGCGCCGCGCACGCCGACCGACCTGCCGGTGCCGGCCGATCTGCAGTACTCGCCGGACGCTGCATGAGCGCCGCGCCGGGCCGCCCCAAGCAAGCTCGCACCGCAGTGCGAAGCACGGAGGTAATTCATTGACCGCGTTGAACGACCTGATGCGCCTGCCGGCGCGGATGTTCTCCGGCTCGCACGTGAAGGGGCTGGCGGGCCCGATCCTCATCATTCTCATTTTGAGCATGATGGTGCTGCCGCTGCCGCCGTTCCTGCTCGACCTGCTGTTCACCTTCAACATCGCGCTGTCGGTGATGGTGCTGCTGGTGAGCATGTACACGATGAAGGCGCTGGACTTTGCGGCCTTCCCGGCGGTGCTGTTGTTCTCGACGCTGCTGCGCCTGTCGCTCAACGTGGCCTCCACGCGCGTGGTGCTGATGCACGGCCACACCGGGCCTGACGCGGCCGGCAAGGTGATCGAGGCCTTCGGCCACTTCCTCGTGGGCGGCAACTTCGCGGTGGGCGTGATGGTGTTCATCATCCTCGTGCTCATCAACTTCATGGTGATCACCAAGGGCGCGGGCCGCATCGCCGAGGTGGGCGCGCGCTTCATGCTCGACGCCATGCCGGGCAAGCAGATGGCGATCGACGCCGACCTCAACGCCGGCCTGATCGGCGAAGAGATCGCCCGCAAGCGCCGCGCCGAAGTCGCGCAAGAGGCCGACTTCTACGGCTCGATGGACGGCGCCAGCAAGTTCGTGCGCGGCGACGCCATCGCGGGCCTGCTCATCATGGTCATCAACATCATCGGCGGCCTGGTGGTCGGCATGGTGCAGCACGGGCTCGACTTTTCCACGGCCGCCAAGACCTACACGCTGCTGGCCATCGGCGACGGCCTGGTGGCGCAGATTCCGGCGCTGGTGATCTCCACCGCGGCCGGCGTGATCGTGTCGCGCGTGACCACCGACGAAGACGTGGGCAGCCAGCTCACGGGCCAGCTCTTTTCCAACCCGCAGGTGCTGTTCCTCACGGCCGGCATCGTCGGCCTGCTGGGCATGATCCCCGGCATGCCGAACCTGGCCTTCCTGCTGATCGCGGGCGGCCTGGTGTGGCTCGGGCGGCGGCTGGTGCAGGGCAAGCCGCAGGAGGCCGCCAAGCAGGCCGCAGCCGCTGCAGCGGCGCAAGGTGCGGCGGGCGTGCCGGCCGCGGCCGAGCAGGCCGAAGCCACGTGGGACGACGTGGCGATGGTCGATCCGCTGGGCATGCAGGTCGGCTACCGGCTGATCCCGCTGGTGGACCAGTCGCAGCAGGGCGAGCTGCTGGGCCGCATCAAGAGCATCCGCAAGAAGATCGCGCAGGAGCTGGGCTTCCTGGTGCCGGTGGTTCACATCCGCGACAACCTGGAGATCAAGCCCAACGCCTACGTCATCAGCCTGAAGGACGTGGAGATCGGCCGCGGCGAAGCCTTCCCCAACCAGTGGATGGCGATCAACCCCGGGCAAGTGACGGGCACGCTGACCGGCACGCCCACGCGCGACCCGGCCTTCGGCCTGGAGGCCACCTGGATCGACGGCAGCCTGCGACAGCAGGCACAGGTGTACGGCTACACCGTGGTCGATGCCTGCACCGTGATGGCCACGCACCTGAACCACCTGATCCACACCCACGCGGCCGAACTGCTGGGCCGCCAGGAAGTGCAGCAGCTGCTCGACCAGATCGCCAAGACCGCGCCCAAGCTCACGGAAGACCTGGTGCCCAAGGTGCTGTCGCTGAGCACGCTGCACAAGGTGCTGCAGAACCTGCTCGAAGAAGAGGTGCCGATCCGCGACATGCGCACCATCCTCGACGTGATGGCCGAGCACGCGCCCACGGTGAAAGACCCGACCGAGCTCACCACGCTCACGCGCCTGGCGCTGGGCCGCGCCATCACGCAGCAGCTGTTCCCGGGCGACGAGGAGATGCAGGTGATCGGCCTGGACGGCTCGCTCGACAGCGTGCTGCAGCAGGCCCTGAACAACAGCAGCGGCATCGAGCCGGGCATTGCCGACAACCTGCTCAAGCAGGCGCAGGCCGCCATCGTGCGCCAGGAGCAGATGGGGCTGGCGCCGGTGCTGGTCGTGCAGCACGCGCTGCGCGTGCTGCTGTCGCGCTTCCTGCGGCGCAGCCTGCCGCAGCTGAAGGTGCTCTCGCACGCCGAGATTCCTGACGCCCGGACCATCAAGATCACTGCCGCCATTGGAGGACGAGCCGTTTGAATCCACAGACTGACGCGCGCGATGTGCGCACCACCGCACGCAAATTCGTCGCGGCCACCGGCCGCGAGGCCCTGCGCCTGGTGCGCGAATCGCTCGGTGCCGAGGCCATCGTGCTCACGCACCGCGCCACGGCGCAAGGTGTCGAAATCGTCGCCATGGCCGAGGGCGATGTGCAGGAGACGGTGCAGGCCGCGGTGCCCGCAGTGGCGCCTGTCGTAGCTGCATCCGCCGACCCCACCGTGCTCAGCGAACTCCATTCGATGCGCGGCATGATCGAGGAGCAGCTCGCCAGCGTGGTCTGGAGCGACAGCCAGCGCCGCGACCCGGTGCGCGGTCGCCTGCTGCGCACGCTGCTCGGCGCCGGCTTCAGCGCGCGCCTGTCGAAGGCCATGCTCGAGAAGCTGCCCACGGGTCAGAGTTACGCCGACGGCATGGCCTTCGTGCGCTCCGAACTCGTGCGCGCGGTGCCGGTGCATGAAGACGAAGACGCGCTGTTCGCGCAGGGCGGCGTCTATGCATTGATGGGCCCGACCGGCGTCGGCAAGACCACCACCACTGCCAAGCTGGCCGCACGCTGCGTGATGCGCTTCGGCGCCGACAAGCTCGCGCTCGTCACCACCGACAGCTACCGCATCGGCGCCTACGAGCAGCTGCGCATCTACGGCCAGATCCTCAACGTGCCGGTGCATGCCGTGAAGGACGCGGCCGACCTGCAGCTGGTGCTGCACGACCTGCGCGACCGCCACATGGTGCTCATCGACACCGTCGGCATGAGCCAGCGCGACCGCGCCGTGCCCGAACAGATCGCCATGCTCGGCAGCAGCCAGCGGCCGGTGAAGCGGCTGTTGCTGCTCAACGCCACGAGCCACGGCGACACGCTCAACGAAGTGGTGCACGCCTACCGCCAGGGCCATGCGCTGGCGGGCTGCATCTTCACCAAGGTCGACGAGGCCACGCACCCGGGCGCGCTGATCGACACCGTGATCCGCCACCGCCTGCCGGTGCACTACATCTCGGGCGGCCAGAAGGTGCCCGAGAACCTGCTGCGCGCCGACCGCGTGCAGCTGGTGGACAGCGTGTTCCAGCCGCGCCAGCACAGCCCGTTGTTCGTGCCGGCGGAAGCTGATCTGGCGGACGAGGCCGCGCCTTCGGCGCAGGCGCAGGGCGAGACCGATCGCCTGCGCTTGCGCTACCAGAGCCTGATCCGTGCGATGGCGCACGACGCGCAGGAACTGGCGACGACCGCCGGCGCGCTGGCGGGTGCGCACATCGGTTTCGACGGCGCGCGCACGTTGTGGCGTCAGGCGGGTGATGAGGCCATCGATGCCAAGACCGTGCTGAACGACTTGTCGGCGTTCGCGCGCGGCGAGGTGGCTTCTGGCTGCGACACCTATGTGCTCGCGCTGGCCGGGCAGGTGGGCCTGCGCGCGACGGACAGTGGCGATGCCTACGTGTGCCACGGCAGCCTGCTGCTGTCGGACCGCAACGGCCTGCCGCTGGCCGCGCCGAACCAGTGGCTTTCGACGGCTGCGGCGCGCCAGTCGGCGCAGCCGGGATCGCGTCAGGCGCAGTGGTTGCAGCAACAGGATTTCGGCAAACGGCTCGTGCATGTGCTGGGCAAGCCGCCTGCTGTCGAACAGATGCTGGCGTGGCAGGCCGAAGGCACGCAGTGGCTGGCGCGCGCGCCGGGCACCACGGCCGTGACCGACGTGCGCACCGGCGCCGCGACCACGCTCGCGCGCCTGGTCTTCGTATTCGATGAAGCGACCGAACGAGCCGTGCGCTATCGCGGCAAGGCTGCGCTGCAATGCGAAGCGCAAGTCGAGGTGTTGCCGCGCGCTGCCGTCGACCGCGACGCCATGCCCGCGCTGCGTTGCGTGGCTGTGCGCGTGGTCGATGCGCGCAGCCGCAAGCTGCTGTCGCAAACCTGCGTGCTCACCAACCTGGGCGCCGAGGTCGGCGCACCGCAGCTCGCGCAATGGCAGGGCTGGACCGCTGATACCGAGCCGTGCTTTCGCCTGCTGCGCGATGGCGTGCAGCTCGTGGGCGGCATGGGCGAGCCCGGTGATCCGCAGATGATGAAGCGCCTGCTCGTTGCCGGCCAGGTCACGACCACCGTGTGGCGCCTGCTGCAGGCCGAGGGCGAATGGGCCGACCGCACGCGCCTGCTGCTGGGCCAGCTCACGGGCCGCGTCCCGCGCGCCGGCCGCGCCATGACGGGTGGTGCGCTGTATGCGGGCGTGGGCAAGCTGTTCCTGCTGCTCGATGCACTGGGCACCGAATCGGCAGGGCCGGCGCAAGCGCCGCGCGCGCTGGAACGCCAGGGCTGAACGTCATGAACGCACGCGTCACGGACCAGGCCGACGGGCTGCGGCGGCTGCTCGGGCAAGCGCCGGTGCGCGTCGTCGCGGTGGCGGGCATGGGCCCCGGCGCGGGCGCGACCACGGCTGCGATGAGCCTGGGCGCGGCGCTGGCGCAGCAGGGCAAGGACGTGCTGTTGCTCGACGAGCATCACCCGAAGGTGCGCTCGGTCTGCGACGTGTGGGCACTCGGCCCACGCGGAACGCTGGCCGATGTGACCGGGCGGCGGTTGCGCGTCGACCAGGCCGCGGCCAGCGCGGTGTGCGGCGTGCAGGTGCTGCCCGCATCACCCGGCGCGATCGTCGATCCGCGCACGCAGTGGCCGCGCGGCATCGTGCTGGTCGATGCCGCCTTCGATGACGAGGGCCGTCTGTCGCCGCTGGCGGAAGGCGCCGACGAACTGCTTCTCGTGCTGCAACCGCACCCGGCAGCCATCACCTCGGCCTACGCGGGCATCAAGCGCCTGCACCGCGCGCATGCGCTGAAGCAGTTGCGCTTCCTGCTCAACGGCGTGGCCGATGTGGGGACCGCGCAGCAGGTCATGCACAACCTCGCGCAGGCGGCCAGCCGCTATCTCGCGCTGTCGCTGCTGCCCGTGGGTTGGGTGCGCACTGACCCCTGGCTGGCGGATGCGGCGCGGCTGCGCCAGACGGTGGTCGAGGCCTTCCCGGCCAGCGCCGCGGCGGTCGATTTCCGCGCCATCGCCGACGACATGGGCCGTTGGCCCTGGCGCACGCCCGCGCGGCCGGCCGTGTTCCCGCAGGCGCTCGCCGCCTGAGACACGACGACGAGGACGGACGGCCGTGTACACCGCGCAGGGCACCATCGAGAAATCGCATCTGCTGGAACAGCACCAGCCGCTGGTGCGCCGCATCGCGCTGCAGATGATGGCGCGGCTGCCGGCCAGCGTGGAGCTGGACGACCTGATCCAGGCCGGCATGCTCGGCCTGCTCGATGCGTCGAGCCGCTACCAGGACCACCGCGGTGCGCAGTTCGAGACCTTCGTCAGCCAGCGCATCCGTGGCGCCATGCTCGACGAGCTGCGCGCCAGCGACTGGGGTTCGCGCGGGCTGCGCCAGTCGGCGCGCGGCATCGAGAAAGCGATCCAGGCACTGGGCCACCGGTTGGGCCGCGCGCCCACCGAAGGCGAGATCGCGAAGGAGCTGAAGGTCGACCTGGACACCTACCAGTCGATGCTGCAGGACATCCAGGGCTGCCAGCTGCTGTACGTGGAAGACTTCGCCAAGGGCGACCCCGACAACCCCTTTCTCGACCTGCATGCGCAAGATGCACGCAAGGGCCGCGGCCAGTTCGACGACCCGCTCGCGCGCCTGCTCGAAAGCGGCTTTCGCCACCAGCTGGTGGACGCCATTGGCGCGCTGCCCGAGCGCGACCAGCTGCTGCTCAAGCTCTACTACGAGGAAGAGCTGAACCTGCGCGAGATCGGCGCGGTGCTCGAGGTGAGCCAGTCGCGCGTGTGCCAACTGCACGGGCAGGCGGTGAGCCGGCTGCGTGCCAAGCTTAAAGATGCGCTGTAGAAAATTTCAGCTGGCGTAGCGCGCGTCGAGCGCATCGAGCTCGGGCTTGCGCACCAGCCGCTGCCGCTCGGCGAAGGGCGCGACCAGCGACGGGTCTTCGTCCATGCGCCGCGTGTCGCGCAGCACCGTGAGCGCCTTCTGCATGCCGGCCAGCGCGCCTTGCAGCGCGGCGTTGGCGTACAGCACGATGCCGTAGCCGAGGCCACCGAGTTCCTCGGCGCCGAAGATCGGCGTCTTGCCGCCGATCACCATGTTCATGAGTTGCGGCTTGTGCAGGCGCTGCGGCAGCGCGCGAATTTCGTCGGCCGTGGTGACGGCTTCGACGAACAGGATGTCGGCGCCGGCCTCGCTGAACTTCTGTGCGCGCTCGATCGCGGCCTCGAAGCCCAGCGTCGCCGCCGCGTCGGTGCGGGCCATGATGAGCAGGTCGGGGTCGGTGCGCGCATCGACGGCGGCCTTGATCTTGTTGACGGCTTCCTCGGTGGAGATCACGTCCTTGCCCGAGAAATGGCCGCAGCGCTTGGGCGCGACCTGGTCCTCGAACTGGATGCAGTCGGCGCCCGCGCGCTCCAGCACGCGCACCGTGTGGCGCACGTTCAGTGCGTTGCCGAAGCCGGTGTCGGCATCGACGATCAGCGGCAGGTTCACGGCGTCGCGGATGCGCGCCGTGTGGTCGGCGATCTCGTGCAGGCCCATGAAGCCCTGGTCGGGCAGGCCGAACCACATGTTGGTGACGCCCGCGCCGGTGACGTAAATGGCTTCGAAGCCCAGGTCTTCGATGACGCGCGCCGACAGCGCGTTGAAAGCGCCCGGCACCAGCACGCCGCGGCGGGCCTCGGCCAGGGAACGGAGGGTCTTGCGAGTCGACATCGGAATTTCCTGTGAATGAATCTGAAAGCTCAAAGGGTGTCGCCGGGCACACGGACCCAGCCTTCCATCAAGACGCGGGCGCTGCGGCTCATGACGGCTTTGGTCACCTGCCACTCGCCATCGACCTGGCTGGCCTGCGCGCCCACGCGCAAGGTGCCCGAGGGATGGCCGAAGCGCACGGCCTCGCGCGCGCCGCCGCCGGCCGCGAGGTTCACCAGCGTGCCGGGAATGGCGGCGGCCGTGCCGATGGCGACGGCGGCCGTGCCCATCATGGCGTGGTGCAGCTTGCCCATCGACAGCGCGCGCACGAGCAGGTCGGTGTCGCCAGCCGCGACGGTCTTGCCGCTCGATGCCGTGTAGCCCGCCGGCTTGGCCACGAAGGCGACCTTGGGCGTGTGCTGGCGGCTGGCGGCTTCGTCGAGCGACTGGATCAGCCCCATGCGCAGCGCACCGTGCGCGCGGATGGCCTCGAAGCGGGCGAGCGCGGCGGCGTCGCCGTTGATCGCGTCCTGCAGCTCGGCGCCGGTGTAGCCGAGGGCGTCGGCGTTCACGAAGATGGTGGGGATGCCGGCGTTGATCATCGTGGCCTGCAGCGTGCCGATGCCGGGCACGTGCAGATCGTCGACGAGATTGCCGGTCGGGAACATCGCGCCGCCCGCGCCGTCTTCTTCGGCGGCGGGGTCCATGAATTCGAGCTGTACCTCGGCCGCGGGGAAGGTCACGCCGTCGAGTTCGAAGTCGCCGGTTTCCTGCACCGCACCGCCGGTCATCGGCACGTGCGCGACGATGGTCTTGCCGATGTTGGCCTGCCAGATGCGCACGACCGCCACGCCGTCGCGCGGCACGCGTGCCGCATCGATGAGGCCGTTGCTGATCGCAAACGGCCCCACGGCCGCCGACAGGTTGCCGCAGTTGCCGCTCCAGTCGACAAAGGGCCGTTCGATCGACACCTGGCCGAACAGGTAGTCCACGTCGTGGTCGGGCCGGCTGCTCTTCGAGAGGATGACGGTCTTGCTCGTGCTCGAGGTGGCGGCGCCCATGCCGTCGATCTGCTTGCCGTAGGGGTCGGGGCTGCCGATCACGCGCAGCAGCAGCGCATCGCGCGCGGGGCCCGGCACCTGCGCGGCCTCGGGCAGGTCCTGCAGGCGGAAGAACACGCCCTTGCTGGTGCCGCCGCGCATGTAGGTGGCGGGGATCTTGATCTGCGGAATGTGCGGCATCGTCAGTCGGCTTTCGTGGCGGCGAGGAAGTCCTGTGCGAAGCGCTGCAGCACCCCGCCGGCTTCGTAGATGGAGACCTCTTCGGCGGTGTCGAGGCGGCAGGTCATGGGCACGTCGAGCCGTTCACCGCTCTGGCGGTGCACGACCAGCACGAGGTCGGTGCGCGGGGTGCGCTCGCCGGTCACATCGTAAGTCTCGGTGCCGTCCAGGCCCAGCGTGAGGCGGTTCGTGCCCGGCTTGAACTCGAGAGGCAGCACGCCCATGCCGATCAGGTTGGTGCGGTGGATGCGCTCGAAGCCCTCGGCCGCAATCGCTTCGACGCCGGCCAGCCGCACGCCCTTGGCGGCCCAGTCGCGCGACGAGCCCTGGCCGTAGTCGGCGCCGGCCACGATGATCAGCGGCTGCTTGCGCAGCATGTAGGTTTCGATGGCTTCCCACATGCGCATCACCTCGCCCTCGGGCTCCACGCGCGCCAGCGAACCGGCGCGCACCGTGCCGTCGGCCTTGCGCACCATCTCGTTCTTCAGCGTGGGGTTGGCAAAAGTGGCGCGCTGCGCCGTGAGGTGGTCGCCGCGGTGGGTGGCGTAGGAATTGAAGTCTTCCTCGGGCAGGCCCATGCGGTGCAGGTACTGGCCGGCGGCACTGTCGAGCAGGATCGCGTTCGACGGCGACAGGTGATCGGTCGTGATGTTGTCCGGCAGGATCGCCAGCGGCCGCATGCCTTTCAGCGTGCGTTCGCCGGCGAGCGCGCCTTCCCAGTACGGCGGGCGGCGGATGTAGGTGGAGGCGGGGCGCCAGTCGTACAGCGGTGCCACCGTCTCGCCCGTGTCGGGCTGGATCGCGAACATCGGCTCGTACACCTGGCGGAAGTGCGCGGGCTTCACGCTGGCTTTCACGATGGCATCGATCTCTTCGTCGCGCGGCCAGAGGTCCTTGAGGCGAATCTCCTTGCCATCGACGACGGTGAGCACGTCCTTCTCGATGTCGAAGCGCACGGTGCCCGCGATGGCATAGGCCACCACCAGCGGCGGCGAGGCCAGGAAGGCCTGCTTCGCGTACGGGTGGATGCGGCCGTCGAAGTTGCGGTTGCCAGAGAGCACGGCGGTGGCGTACAGGTCGCGATCGACGATCTCCTGCTGGATGGCAGGATCGAGCGCGCCCGACATGCCGTTGCACGACGTGCAGGCATAGGCGACCACGCCGAAGCCCAGCTGTTCGAGTTCGCGCATCAGGCCCGCGTCTTCCAGGTACAGCGTCACCGCTTTCGAGCCCGGCGCCAGCGAGGTCTTGACCCACGGCTTGCGCGCGAGGCCCACGCGGTTCGCGTTGCGCGCGAGCAGGCCCGCGGCGATCACGTTGCGCGGGTTGCTGGTGTTGGTGCAGCTGGTGATGGCCGCGATGATCACGGCGCCGTCAGGCATCTGGCCGGGCACGTCGTCCCACGGGGCGGCGATGCCGCGCGCCGCGAGGTCGGCCGTGGCCACGCGCGCATGCGGGTTCGAGGGGCCGGCCATGTTGCGCACGACCGTCGACAGGTCGAAGTGCAGCACGCGTTCGTACTCGACCTCGCTCAGCGTGTCGGCCCACAGGCCGGCCTGCTTCGCATAGATCTCGACGAGGCGCACCTGCTCGTCGGCGCGGCCCGTGAGGCGCAGGTAGTCGAGCGTCTGCGTGTCGATGGCGAACATCGCGGCGGTGGCGCCGTATTCGGGCGCCATGTTGGAGATGGTCGCGCGGTCGCCCAGCGTGAGGCTGGCCGCGCCTTCGCCGTGGAACTCGAGGTACGCGCCCACGACCTTCGCCGCGCGCAGGAACTCGGTGAGCGCGAGCACGACGTCGGTGGCCGTGATGCCCGGCTGCGGCCGGCCCGCGAGACGCACGCCGACGATGTCGGGCAGCCGCATCCACGAGGCACGGCCGAGCATCACGTTCTCGGCCTCGAGCCCGCCCACGCCGATGGCGACCACGCCCAGCGCATCGACGTGCGGCGTGTGGCTGTCGGTGCCGACCAGCGTGTCGGGGTAGGCCACACCGTCTTGTGCATGCACGACGGGCGACATCCGCTCCAGGTTGATCTGATGCATGATCCCGTTCCCCGGCGGGATCACCTCCATGTTGCGGAAGGCCCGCTTCGTCCATTCGATGAAGTGAAAGCGGTCTTCGTTGCGCCGGTCCTCGATGGCGCGGTTCTTCGCGAAGGCGTCGGGGTCGAAGCCGCCGCACTCCACCGCCAGCGAGTGGTCGACGATGAGCTGCACCGGCACCACGGGGTTCACTTGCGACGGGTCGCCGCCCTGCTCGGCGATGGCGTCGCGCAGGCCGGCCAGGTCGACCAGCGCGGTCTGGCCGAGGATGTCGTGGCAGACCACGCGCGCGGGGAACCACGGAAAGTCATGCGCGCGCTGGCGCAGGGCGAGCTGCGTGAGGCTCTGCACGAGGATCGCCGGGTCGCAGCGGCGCACGAGGTTCTCGGCATGCACGCGCGCGGTGTAGGGCATCGTGGCCCAGGCGCCGGCCTGGATGGCTTCGACGGCTTCGCGTGCATCGAAGTAGTCCAGCGCGGTGCCGGGAAGGTTCTTGCGGTAGTCGGTGTTCATGGGGGGCGCTTGTCGCTCGGCACCCGCACGCAGGCACGGGCGCTTTTTCTTCTTCGGGTGTTTTTACTTCCGATCCTGGATCGGCGCGAACTTCAGGTCTTCGGGGCCCGTGTAGTTGGCGCTCGGCCGGATGATCTTGTTGTCGATGCGCTGCTCGATGATGTGCGCCGCCCAGCCTGATGTGCGCGCAATGACGAACAGCGGCGTGAACATGGCCGTGGGCACGCCCATCATGTGATAGCTCACGGCGCTGAACCAGTCGAGGTTGGGGAACATCTG
>NZ_CALRZC010000178.1:0-17416 GCF_943372545.1 Variovorax sp. YR752
CTGGCGCGCCATCTCGGGGTTGCCTGCCGTGTCGGCCTCCACGAACTCCACCGGCACGCCGCCGAGCTTGCCGCCCAGCTGCTTCATCGCGACGGCGAAGCCGGCCTTGGCCTCGGCACCGCCGACGGCAAACGGGCCGGACAGGTCCATCGCCAGGCCGACTTTCACGGTCTGCGCCTGCGCGGGTAAAGCCAGCGCGCCCACCAGGACGGTGAGCGCGCACAAGACGGATCGGGGCGTGGCCTGCGACATGAAAGATCTCCTCGGGGTGAGTTCGTTGAACGTGGGGGGCAGCAGCAAATACAGGGCGCAGTCTCTGTGCGGCGGCGGCGCCCCGCTATCCGTTTCGTGCGGCGCAAACCGCTGCACGAAATGGACAGACAACGCCCCGGCACGCTTCGCAGAATCGCCGCCGACCCCACCACTTCGAGAGACGACCCGATGAGCGACACCATCGACATTCCCACCGGCGACGGCACCCAGACCTTTCGCGGTTACCTGGCCCTGCCGGCCTCGGGGCGCGGCCCCGGCATCGTGCTGTGCCAGGAGATCTTCGGCATCAACGACTACGTGCGCGAGGTGGCCGACCTCTACGCCGAAGAGGGCTACGTGGTGCTCGCGCCCGACCTGTTCTGGCGCATGGAGCCCGGCGTCGATCTGGGCTACTCGCCCGAAGACTGGCAGCGCGCCTTCGGCTTCTTCCAGAAGTTCGACATCGAAGCCGGCGTGGCCGACGTCACGGCAAGCGTGAAGGCGCTGCGCGCGCACCCGGCCTGCACCGGCAAGGTCGGCGCGCTGGGCTTCTGCCTCGGCGGCAAGCTGGCCTACCTGGCCGCCGCGCACTCGGGCGTGGACGCCGCCGTGGGCTACTACGGCGTGGGCATCGAGGGCGCGCTCGACCTCGTGCCGAAAATCGACTGCCCGATCGCCCTGCACTTTGCGGAGCTCGACCAGTTCTGCCCGCCCGAGGCCCGCGCCCAGGTGCTCGAAGCCTTCGCCGGCCAGCCGAATGCGCAGATGTACGTCTACCCCGGCGTCGACCATGCGTTTGCGCGCACCGGCGGCGACCATTTCGACAAGCCCTCCACGCTCATGGCGCACCAGCGCTCGATGGCGCTGTTCAAGGACGCGATCGGCCCCGTGTACGACCTCTCGGCGCTGTGGGACAAGCACTGCGAGTACGAGTTCGCCACGCGCGACGTGGTCGCCACCATGGCCACGATGGTGAGCGAGCCCTACGTGAACCACATCCCGACCATGACCGGCGGCGTGGGCGTCAAGGAGCTGTCGCGCTTCTACAAGCACCACTTCATCCCGAGCACGCCGCCCGACACACGGCTCACGCCCCTCTCGCGCACGGTGGGCGCGACGCAGATCGTGGACGAGATGCTGTTCAGCTTCACCCACACGGTCGAGATCGACTGGCTGCTGCCGGGCATCGCGCCCACCGGCAAGCCGGTGGAGATTCCGCTCGTGGCCATCGTGAAGTTCCGCGGCGACAAGCTCTACCACGAGCACATCTACTGGGACCAGGCCAGCGTGCTGGTGCAGATCGGCCTGCTCGATCCGAAGGGCCTGCCCGTGGCCGGCGCCGAGACCGCACGCAAGCTGGTCGACGAAACGCAGCCGTCGAACACGCTGATGCCGCGCTGGGAAAAATCGACCGGCCTCACCATCGCCGACCCGGCGCTGCCCTTGGGATGAGCGGCGCCTCCGACATGCTGGCGCTGGTCGTGGACGCGGTCACGCCGCTCACGCCGGCCATCAAGGCCTTCGTGCTGCGTTCGGCCAACGGCGAGCCCCTGCCGCCGTTCGCGCCGGGCGCGCACCTGGGCGTGCAGGTGGTGCAGGCCAACGGCCACGCGGGCCAGCGCGCCTACTCGCTCGCCAAGCCGCACGACGGCTCGGACCGCTGCGAGATCGCGGTGCTGTGCGAGCCCCAAGGCGCGGGCGGCTCCGCCTGGATGCACGCGCTGCAACCCGGCGCCGCGCTGACCGCGCACGCGCCGCGCAACGACTTCGCGCTGCACGCGGGCAGCACGCCGCCCCTGCTCCTTGCGGGCGGCATCGGCATCACGCCGCTGCTGTGCATGGCGCGCTCGCTCGCGGCCGAAGGGCGGCCTTTCGAATTCGTCTATGCCACGCGCAGCGAAGAAACCACGGCCTACCTGCACGAGATGCGCGCGCTCGGCGGCACCGTGGTGCACGACGGCGGCGACCCGGCACGCGGCCTCGACCTGCGCGCGCTGCTGGCCGCGCCCGTGCCCGGCCGCCACCTGCATGTATGCGGCCCGCGCGGCATGGTGCAGGCCGTGATCGACACCGCTCGCGCGCTCGGCTGGCCCGACGACCACGTGCACTTCGAACTCTTCGCCGGTGCCATCGAGCAGGCGGGCGATGCGCCCTTCGAGGTGCGCACGCTGCGCTCGGGCAAGAAGCTGACCGTGGCGCCGCACCAGAGCCTGCTCGACGTGCTCATCGCCGCAGGCCTGGACCCGCTGTACGACTGCCGCCAGGGCGACTGCGGCGTGTGCGTGGTGGACGTGGTCGAGGGCGTGCCCGACCACCGCGACCACAACCTCAGTCCGCGCGAGAAGGCGGACGGCAAGACCCTGTGCACCTGCGTGTCGCGCGCGAAGACGCCGCTCCTGGTGCTCGACATCTGATGACGTTTCAGGAGACCCACCCGATGAATCCCGTGATCCCCATCATCCCCATCGCGGCGACAAACCCGATCGACATCCAGTCGCTCGTGCAGCCCGACCGCGTGCACAAGCGCGTCTACACCGACCCCGCCATCTTCGAGCTGGAGATGGACCGCGTGTTCGGCCAGGCCTGGATCTACATCGGCCACGAAAGCCAGGTGCCCAAGCCCGGCGACTACTTCACCACCCGCCTGGGCCGCGAGCCCGTGGTGATGGTGCGGCACACCGACGGCCAGGTGCACGTGATGTTCAACCGCTGCCCGCACAAGGGCGCCAAGCTCGTGCCCGACGGCAGCGGCAGCGCCGGCAAGTTCCTGCGCTGCCTGTACCACGGCTGGACCTTCAAGTGCGACGGCAGCCTGCTGTCGGTGCCGCTGCGCAGCGGCTACGAGTGCACCGCGCTCGACCTGAAAGACCCGCAGTACGGCGTGCGCAAGGTGGCGCGCGTGGCCACGCACCGCGGCTTCGTGTTCGCCAGCCTGTCGGAAGACGGGCCGGAGCTGAAGGAATTCCTGGGCGGCGTGGCCACGTCGCTCGACAACTTCTGCGACCGCGCGCCCGAGGGCGAAGTCGAGGTGGCCGGGGGCGTGCAACGCGTGGTCCAGCGCAACAACTGGAAGATCTTTTTCGAGAACCTGCACGACACCATCCACGCCGTGGCCACGCACGAGTCGTCGTGGCGTGCGGCCAAGGAAGAGCACGAATCGATGCCCGCCGGCACGCCCAAGCCCTTCGAGGTGGTGATCGTCGACGGCAACGGCGAGCCGCTGGAGTTCTGGGAGAAGCTGGAGCTCAAGGGCTACGACCACGGCCACGGTTTCATGGAAGGCATCTTCGTGCCGCCGACCGATCCGGTGAGCCTGGCCTACGTGGCCTCGCTCGAAGCCGCAAAGGGCGCCGAGCGCACCGACGAGATCCTGCGCGTGAACCGGCACAACACCATCGTGTATCCGAGCTGTTCGCCGCACACCTCGTTCCAGCAGATCCGCGTGATCCGGCCGCTGTCGGTGGACCGCACGCTGGTCGAGATCTTCAGCTTCCGCCTCAAGGGTGCGCCCGAGGCCACCTTCCAGCGCACGCTCAAGTACACCAACATCGTCAACGCGCCCTCGTCGAACGTGATGTCCGACGACCTGGAGGCCTACAACCGCGTGCAGGAAGGCCTGGGCTCCGACGGCGGCGACTGGGTCAGCATGCACCGCGCCGCGGGGCGCGACCAGCCGCTGCCGGGCGGACGCGCGTCCAACGGCAACAGCGAGATGCCCTCGCGCAACATGTTCGCGGCGTGGGCCGGGTACATGGGCGTCGACACGGGCACACAGACCGGGAGCCCCGAATGAACTTCCGCGACTGGAACGAACAGCAGGACCTCACCCAGTTCCTGCACCACGAGGCACGCCTGCTCGACGAGCACCGCTGGGACGAATGGCAGAAGCTCTTCACGCCCGACGGCCTGTACTGGGTGCCGCTGGTGCACGGCCAGGTCGACCACCTCAACCATGCGTCGCTGTTCTGCGAGGACGCGCTGCTGCGCTCGATGCGCGCACGGCGGCTCGAGCAGGCGCGTGCCTATTCGCAGCAGCCGCCCACGCGCACCGTGCACGTGCTGGGCAACATCGCGCTCGAATCGCGCGACGACGATGCGGTCTGCACCGTGCGCTCGACCTTCCTGCTGCTGGAGTGGCGCAAGACCGAACAACGCACCTTCGGCGGCAGCGTGCTGCACACGCTGCGCCGCGCCGACGACGGCTGGCGCATCCAGACCAAGCGCATCGATCTCGTCAACTGCGACGCGCCGCACGAAGCCCTGCAGGTGTTCATGTGAAGGCCGCGCTGCTGGCGATGCACTACCAGAACGACGTGCTGCACGTCGACGGCAAGGTGCGCGTGGGCGTGGCCGCCGACGACCCCGCGCGCCCGCGCCTCATCGCCGCGGCCGCACGTCTGATCGCCGGTGCGCGCGCGAACGGCGTGCCGGTGATCTTCGTGCGCATCGCCTTCGCACCCGACTACGCGGACTGCTTGCGCAACTGCACGCTGTTCCGGCGCGTGGCCGAGAGCGGCGCGGTGCAGGAAGGCAGCTGGGGCGCCGGCTTCTACGACGAACTCGCGCCGCTGCCGGGCGAAACCGTCGTCACCCACAAGCGCAACAACCCCTTCTGGGCCAGCGGGCTCGAAGAGGCGGTGCGTGCCACCGGTGCCAGCCGCCTGTACGTGGCCGGCATCGCCACCAACCACGTGGTCGAGCACGGCGCGCGCCACGCGAGCGACCTGGGCTACGACGTGGCGGTCGTCGCCGACGCCTGCAGCACCGCGCAGGCGCACCTGCAGGCAGCGAGCCTCGAAACCCTGGCGATGCTCGCGGACGTGGTGCACGTGGACGACGCCGTCGCGCAAATGGGAGGCCGGCCATGACGACGCTGCAAGGCAAGGTCGCGATCGTGACCGGCGCCGCCGCGCTGCTGGGCAGCGCCATCGTGCGCGCCTTCGTGCAGGCCGGCGCGCGCGTGGTGGCGGTTGACATCGACGCGGCGCGCGGCGCGGCGCTGGCGGCCGATGTGGGCGCAGGCTGCCGCTTCGTCGCCTGCGACATCGCGTCGGACGATGCACTCGATGCGCTCGTGGCCGGCACGCTGCGCACCGAAGGCCGCATCGATTGCCTCATCAACAACGCCGTGGTCTACGGCGATGCAGGCCTGGATTCCGCGCGCGCCGACTGGCTGGCCGCGCTGAACGTCAACCTCGTCTCCGGCGCGATGCTGGTGCAGAAGACCGCCGACACGCTGGCCGCGCACGGCGGTGCCATCGTGAACATGGGCAGCGTCGGCGGCAAGTTCGGCGCGGCGGGTCGGGCGCTGTACCCCGCAGCCAAGGCCGCCATCCTGCAGCTCACGCGCAACCAGGCCGCCACGCTGGCGCCGCGGGGCGTGCGCGTGAACTCGGTGTCGCCGGGCTGGACCTGGTCGGACGCGCTGTCGCGCATGACGAACGGCGACCGCGCGCGGGCCGACCGCGTCGGCGCGCCGATGCACCCGCTGGGCCGCGTGGGCGACGGCGACGACGTGGCGCAGGTGGTGCTGTTCCTGTGCTCGGACGCGGCGCGCTTCGTCACCGGTGCGGACATTCCGGTCGATGGTGGCTTCTCGATGCTGGGGCCGGACCAGGGGCGGTCGGCGCGGGACTGGTTCGAGGCGTAGCAGCGGTTCAGTTGCGCGACTGCCGCAGCGCGCCCGGCGTACCACCCAGATGGCGGCGGCACAGGCGCACGAAGTGCGAGGCATCAGCCAAGCCGACGCGCAGGCCGATCTGCGCCACGCTCAGGCGATCGAAGCGCGCATCGGCCAGCATGCGCTGCGCCACCTGCATGCGGCAGGCGGCCAATGCGTTCGCGAAGGTGGTCGCGCCCTCGCCCTCGCCCGCTTGCGCGAGGCAGCGGTGCAGGCTGCGCTCCGAAATGCCGAGTCCCTGCGCCACGGCCGCAGCCGTGAGGCCCGGCTCGGCATGGCGCTCGCGCGTGGCGTCGAGCACGCGCTGGCGCAAGGCGGCGCGGCCACACGGGTCAGGCGCCGCCACGCCACCCGCCGGGCCGAGCGCCAGTGCCAGCAACCCGCCGAGCTGGTCGGCCAGCAACGCCGCCGGCAGCGGAGGCCGCAGGGCCACTTCGGGCGACAGCGCCCGGGCAAAGCCGCTGAGCGCCGCGCCCCAGCCGCTGTGGCCGTCGATGCGGCGCGCCACACGGTCGCCGGCATCGGGCAGCCACGACTCGACCCAGGCGGTCGGCAGCTCGATCGACACGGTGTCGGCCGACTGCTGCAGGTGGAAGGCGTAGCAGCGCCGCGAATCGACCAGCACCGCGTCGCCGGGCAGCAGGCGCGCCGAGCGCTCCTCCTGCACCGCGACCCAGGGCGAATCGGCCTTGCACAGCAGGTAGTAGTAGTTCTGGCGGCTGTGGGCGATGGCGCGGCGCGTGCGGTAGACGTCTTGCGCGCTGCCGCGCACGCGGTTCACATGCAGTGGCCCAAGCGGTGCGGATTCGAGCGAGGCGCCGAAGCCGCCGGCCTGCGGGCTGGTCACGTCCATCTCGAGAAAGCCTTCGCAGACCGCGCCGATCCAGTAGTCCAGCCGCTGCGGCGGCGGCACGGCGTCGGTCGACCAGGTGTGGATCGCTGCAGGGGCTGCGGCTGCGGGCGTGGCGGCGGAAGTCATCCCGCCAACATAGCCAGCCCCGACCCGTTTGCCAAGCGGGTATAGACGCCCTCCGACGCCGCGCCGCGTGGGTGCCCGGCACAATGACCGGCTACTTTTTTCAACCGCACACGCACGAAGGGCCCGGCACACATGAGCAAGCAGCAAAGCGATTTCGGATTGATCGGCCTGGCCGTGATGGGACAGAACCTGGTGCTGAACGTGGAAAGCCGCGGCTTCCAGGTCAGCGTCTACAACCGCACCGAGGCCACGACCGAGGCCTTCATTGCGCAGAACCCCGGCAAGAAGCTCATCGGCGCCAAGACGCTCGAGGAGTTCGTTCAAAGCCTGGCCAAGCCCCGCAAGATCCAGATCATGGTGAAGGCCGGTGCGCCGGTCGACCAGGTGATCGAACAGCTCATTCCCCTGCTCGACAAGGACGACATCGTCATCGACGGCGGCAACAGCCTCTACACCGACACCGAGCGCCGCGATGCGTACCTGGCGAGCAAGGGCCTGCGCTTCATCGGCGCGGGCGTGTCGGGCGGCGAGGAAGGCGCGCGCAAGGGGCCGTCGATCATGCCGGGCGGGCCGCTCTCGACCTGGGAGGTGATGAAGCCGATCTTCGAGAGCATCGCGGCCAAGGTGGACGGCGAGCCCTGCGTGATCCACATCGGCCCGGGCGGCGCGGGCCACTACGTGAAGATGGTGCATAACGGCATCGAGTACGGCGACATGCAGCTGATCTGCGAGGCCTACAGCCTGTTCAAGGCCGCAGGCTTCACAACCGACGAGATGGCCGCCATCTTCAACGAATGGAACGAAGGCGAGCTGCAGAGCTACCTGATCCAGATCACCGCCAAGGCGCTCGAACAGAAAGACCCGGAAACCGGCCAGCCGGTGGTCGACCTCATCCTGGACAAGGCCGGCCAGAAAGGCACGGGCCAGTGGACGCTGCTGAATGCGGCCGAGAACGCGGTGGTCATCAGCACCATCAACGCCGCGGTCGAAGCGCGCGTGCTGTCGTCGCAGAAGAAGGCGCGCGTGGCGGCCAGCCAGCTGCTGCACGGGCCGGTGCCCGCGTTGTCGCTGGAGAAGCAGGCGCTGGTGGCCAAGGTGCACGACGCGCTCTATGCCTCGAAGGTCATCAGCTACACGCAGGGTTTCGACCTCATCCAGACGATGGGCGAGAAGAAGGGCTGGAAGCTCGACCTTGCGGGCATCGCGTCGATCTGGCGCGGCGGCTGCATCATCCGCGCGCGCTTTTTAAACCGCATCACCGACGCCTTCCGCACCGACCCGGCGCTGGGCAACCTGATGCTCGACCCGTTCTTTCAAGACCTGCTGAACCGCACGCAGCAGAACTGGCGCGAGGTGGTGGCGCTGGCGGTCAGCAACGGCATTCCGGTGCCGGCCTTCAGCGCCTCGCTGGCCTACTACGACAGCTACCGCACGGCGCGCCTGAGCGCGAACCTGCTGCAGGCGCAGCGCGACTTCTTCGGGGCGCACACGTACGAACGAGTCGACAAGCCGGAAGGCCAGTTCTTCCACACGGACTGGCCCGAAGTCATCGAGTAAGCGGCGCCCTTCAACCGGCGCGGGTGCCTGCGGCGGATCAGGCGAGGCGCCAGCGCCGGCTGTGCGGCCCCTGCTTCGCGAACACGTGCGCCAGGTGCTTCTTGACCGTGTTGACGCTGATGCCGAGCCGCTCGGCGATCTGCTTGTTGGTCATGTCGCGGTGCATCAGCGACAGCACCTCGTCCTCGCGTGCGGTCAGCCGGATGGCTGACGTGGTCCCGCAGGACGCCGGCCGGCCGCCGGTGGTCTTCAACCGCAGCACGGACAGATACAGCGCCTGCAGCACCGGCCCCGGGAAGCCCAGGATGCCTGCGAGCACGGCATCCAGTGACTGTGCGAGCTGCTCTGCGCTCGCGGCCCACTCGACGCTGCCACGCGCCTGGCTCCGGATCGCTGCATCCAGGCCCAGCAGCGAGGCCGCGTCCCAGCCCAGGAGCCAGTCGGTGGCTGGAAAGCGGCGGCGCAGATCGTCCAGCCGGTTGACGCTCTCCGGCGAAATCAACGCGATGTCCACCAGCAGCAGACGAGGCGCCTGCGGCCGGCAGAGGGCCTCCAGTTCAGCGAGGCTGTTCATCTGCGCGTACGCGACCTCGTACATCCGCCCGGCCCGGTGCCTTGAGGCCAGCAGGCCGAGCCCGAACAGCGGTGGTGGGCGGCTGGGGCCGGTGGCGACAAGCACCGGCACACGGACGTCGGCGGACGGGCGCGGGATGTCGAAGAAAGCCGGCTGAAAACGGTCCGTTGCCAACAGCGCGGGTGGCGCGAATGGCGACAGGGGACGCAAGCCTTGCATGAACGCCAGCGGGTCTGCGTTCCACGCAGGCTCCAACCCAGCAGGCGACAGTGGGACTTGTTCCATGGTTTCCCTCCGAGGTGCTCATGGGAGGCAGCCGAACCTTAATGATAAAGACCACAAATTCTTACGAACAGGTCTACGGTCCTCGCAAGGTATCAAAGGGTAAGGGCGCGCGACCGGCACGGCGCATCACCCTGTGGGTGACAACTTTTATCCTATGGACGGGGCGCAGCCCTGAGGTTCAGCATCCTTGTCTGCTGATAAGTGAACGTGGTTGATCGCCAGCGAGCGCACGTCAATTCGGGAAGGACTGACTCCTATCGGCGCACTTTTCAAACCAAGGAGTTCCTATGGCTGCGCTCAACCTGACGGCCGGCTCGACCGTCACTCTCGATGAATCCGCCAACTTGCAGAACCTTGCCGCTACTCCCGCTGCGCCCGGCGACAGTAACGACAATGACATCTCCGCAAGTTCCCTGCCCGCCGCCTTCATCACCCGCCTGGCGGCCCAAAGCGCAGGCACCGCCATCAACGCGGCGTTGAGTGGCTACAACGGCAGCAACACCGGCACCAACGCCTTCACGTTCAGCCTGACGGGCACGGTCACCGACATGTCCTTCACGGACGCGAACGGCGCGCCGCTCAATGGTTTCGACAGCGGCCTCAACACCGCCGACGGCGAAGACATCTTCCTGTACACCGACACGACCAACAACAACGTCGTCTACGGAAAGACCGCCCTCAATGTCGTCGTGTTCGCCGCCTACCTCGAGGAAACGGGAAGCCCGGTGACCGGCGCCAAGATCTGGACCGTCCAGTACGAAGCGATATCGAACCCCGATGCGGCCAACGCCGACGATCCGGTCGACCTGACGGACAAGATCTTCGTCGGCGTCAGCCAGGACACGGAGTTCAACCTCGCGGACGCGCCCTCCGGACAGAACCTGTTCCTGATGTTCACGACGGGCAGCCCGACGATCGTCGATGGCCGGATTACCAACGTGTCGATCATCGCGACCGGCAAGGACCCGGCCAACCAGTCCGGTGCCAATCCCAACATCACCACCGACGACATCAACATCGCGACCGGCGACACGATCAACACCAGCAAGGCAGGCGGGCCGACCACGTTCGGCACCAACAGCCAGATGATCACCGAGCAGGAAGGCATCCGCTTCTCGTTCGTGACCGGCGCCAGGGCGGACGTCACCATTCCGAACCTGGACCAGAACGAGGCCGACCTGGAGTCGAACATCGACTTCACCGGCACCTTCGGCGCGAGGACGGCCGACTTTGACGTCGTGCAGCTGCAAAGCGGAAAGAGTGCCCAGGTCAAGATCTCCGCCTTCAGCACGGCGGCGGAGTCCGGCAACAGCTTCATCGACGGCTATGCGAACGACGCGGTGATCTCGATCATGAGCGTGCGCGTGCTCAACTCGGTCACCGGGGCCGTGCTCGAAACCTTCGCGGCCGGTGCCGAGGGTGGACTGAGTTCGACCCTCGCCATCAGCATCACCGCCGGCGTTGCGACCATCACCGGCGTCGTGGCCGGCCAATCGATCGAATACACGACGTCGGCGGACCACAACCGCGTCCTCATCGAAAACGGGGCGGCCCTCAATGCCACGGGCAACACCCACGCGGACTTCGACATCGGGGGTTTCCGGCTGCTGAGGTCGTCCACCGCCACGGCGGAGATCGGCTCGCAGATGATCTTCGAGGACGACGGGCCGAGCATCGCGGTGGCCGACACCGCGCCCGCTGACGCGTTGACGGTGGACGAGACCATCCTCGCCACCAACGCGTCGGCCAACTTCGCCGACAACTTCTCCAGCACGCCCACCTACGGTGCGGACGGCGCAGGCACGGTCACCAGCGCCTACGCGCTGAGCTTGAAGACCAGCGGCGCGGACTCCGGTCTGGACGACGTGGCTACCGGCAACAGCGTGTTCCTGTTCCTCAACGCCTCGGGCGTGGTCGAGGGGCGCGAGGGCACGGACGCCGCGGCGTCCGCCACAGGCGATGTCGTGTTCACGGTGAGCGTCAGCGCCACCGGCACGGTCACGCTCGACCAGGTGCGCGCCATCGTGCATCCGAACGCCTCCAACCCGGACGATTCGAAGACGCTCGCCGCGGCCGACCTGATCGTGCTGACGCGCACCGACACGATCACCGACAGGGACGGCGACCAGAGCTTCGGCTCCGACTTCCTGAACATCGGACAGGCCCTGCACTTCGAGGATGACGGGCCGAGCATCGTGGTGGCCGACATCGCGCCTCCCGACGCGCTGACGGTGGACGAGAGCATCCTCGCCAACGATGCGTCGGCCAACTTCGCCGACAACTTCTCCAGCACGCTCACCTACGGCGCGGACGGCGCAGGTACGGTCACCAGCGCGTACGCGCTGAGCGTCAAGAGCGTGGGCGTCGCCTCGGGCCTGGTCGACACCCTGACCAACCAGAGCGTGGTGTTGACCCTCACCGCCGGCGGCGTGGTCGAAGGGCGTACCGCCACCAGTGGCGCGCTGGTCTTCACCGTGAGCGTCAGCGCCACCGGCACGGTCACGCTCGACCAGCAGCGTGCGATCGTGCATCCGAACATCGCCAACCCGGACGATTCGAAGACGCTCGCTGCGGCCGACCTGATCGTGCTGACCCGCACCGACACCATCACCGACAAGGACGGTGACCAGGCCATGGGCTCGGACTTCTTGAACATCGGCCAGGCCTTGAACTTCGAGGACGACGGGCCGAGCATCGTGGTGGCTGACATCGCGCCTCCCGACGCGCTGACGGTGGACGAGACCGCTCTGGCCACCAACGCGTCGGCCAACTTCGCCGACAACTTCTCCAGCACACCCACCTACGGTGCAGATGGTGCAGGCACGGTCACCAGCGCCTACGCGCTCAGCGTCAAGAGCGCGGGCGTCGCCTCAGGTCTGGTCGACACCCTGACCAACCAGAACGTGGTGTTGACCCTCACCGCCGGCGGCGTGGTCGAAGGGCGCACCGCCATCAGCGGCGCGCTGGTCTTCACCGTCAGCGTGGACGCGGCGGGCCTCGTCACGCTCGACCAGCAGCGTGCGGTCGTGCACCCGAACATCTCCAACCCGGACGATTCGATCACGCTCTCCGCGGCCGACCTGATCGCGCTGACGCGCACCGACACCATCACCGACAAGGACGGCGACCCGAACACGGGCTCGGACTTCCTGAACATCGGTCAGGCCCTGAACTTCGAGGACGACGGCCCGAGCGTCGTGGTGGCCGACACCGCAGCCCCCGACGCATTGACGGTAGACGAAACCTTCCTCACCACCAACGCGTCGGCCAGCTTCGCCGACAACTTCTCCAGCACGCCGACCTACGGCGCCGACGGCGCAGGCACGACCACCAGCGCCTACGCGCTGAGCGTCAAGAGCGTGGGCGTCGCCTCGGGCCTGGTCGACACCCTGACCAATCAGAGCGTGGTGTTGACCCTCACCGCCGGCGGCGTGGTCGAAGGGCGCACGTCCGGCAGCGGATTGCTCGTCTTCAGCGTCAGCGTGAACGCTGCGGGCCTTGTCACCCTCGACCAGGAGCGTGCGATCGTGCACCCGGACACCACCAACCCGGACGATTCGAAGACGCTCTCTGCGGCCGACCTGATCGTGCTGACCCGCACCGACACCATCACCGACAAGGACGGTGACCAGAACACCGGCTCGGACTTCCTGAACATCGGCCAGGCCTTGAACTTCGAGGACGACGGGCCGACCATCGTGGCCCGCACCGACCTCATCTACGCGAACACCAGCAACCCGTCGCCCGGCGGCACTGGCACCTTCGACTACGAGATCGGCGCCGACGCGCGGTCGAGCTACAGCCTCTCCAACTCCGACTTTTCAGCGATCACGCTGACTGGCACGGTGGGCAATGCGGCGATCACCAGCCCGACGGTGACCTGGTCCACCGAGACTGCGACGGGCGCCTCGTTCGCCGTGAGTTTCAGCTACAAGCCGGACCCGGGTTCAGTGACCACCACCAACGCCACCGGCACGCTGAGCTTCGACAAGGTGAACGGCACCTACTCGCTCACGCTGAATGCGCCCATCGCGGGCTTCAACACCGTCTCGACCGGCCAGGCCCTGGGCTTCACCGGCTACACGGTGGGCACATCGACGGTCGACCAGACGCAGCCCGACGTGTCGGTGGCCCAGTTGAGCAGCAACTTCTTCGTGCAGTTCACCGGCTACAGCGAGCCGGGCGGCGGCACCGGTGCCAACAACATCCAGGCGATCGCGCCGGCAGCCCCGTTGGGCACGGCCAACGGAACCGCCTTTGTGAACGGCGAGCTGTTCAAGCAGGCAGGGACGTGGGTGAGCGTGTCCAACCTGGCCAACGGCGTGGCGGGCGACACGATTCAACAAGGGGAGGTGCTGGACCTCGACTTCTTCGCCGCGAACCCGTTCGGCTTCACGACCACAACGCCGACCACACAGGCCGCCGGCATGTTCCTCAAGTTCGACGGCATCGGCAGCGAGGACCTGGTGCTCGTGCTCAAGCTGGTGGACCCGGACGACGGCAGCCGCACGACGAAGGCCATCATCATCGACAACGCCGACATCATCAAGTCGGGCGGGACCATTCCGGCCCCGTACAGCATCTTGCTCGACAACAACGATGGCGCGGTCATCATCGAGTCGAACGACTTCAACACCGGCACCGAGAACTACGTCATCGAAGGTGCGCAACTGCTGGTGTCGACAGAAGGCGTGACGGGCACGGCCATCAACCTCAATGCACTGACGGGGGCCGGCGGCGGCAGCACCACGCTCCAGGAATTTTCGGGAACACCTGGCGTGGCCAACCCCGAAGCGGCAACCTCCGACAACGACGTCATCAAGATCTCGGACATCGGGTTCGTCACCCTCAACAGCGGCCAGCTCGACGCCAGCCTGCAGTTCTCGCTGGCGGTCAAGGACGCCGATGGCGACGCCACCGCGACGCAGGTGCTGGACGTCGGCATCGTCGGCGGCACCGCCTTCACCGGTGGTGCGGACAACGAAGCGATCCAGGGCAGCGCGGGCAACGACACGCTCAACGGCGGCGGCGGCAACGACACGCTGACCGGCGGACTGGGCAAGGACACGCTCATCGGAGGCGATGGCAACGATGTGTACGACTTCAATGCCGTGGCTGAGAGTCCGGCCGGTGCGAACAGGGACGTGGTCTCCGGATTCATGAGCGGTGCGGACACGCTCGACCTGTCGGGCATCGACGCCATTTCGGGCAACGCGAACGCGGACGATGCCTTCAGCTACCTCGGCGATGCAGCGTTCACCAACTTGGCCGGACAGCTGAGGTTCGACGTTGCCACCCAGACACTTCAGGCCGATATCGACGGCAACGGCGGCGCCGACTTCGAAGTGCAACTGGCGGGTGTCGTGGTGGCACCACTGCCGGACGACCTCTTCATGTAGGCCCAGGCATTGCGTTGAAGCGAAGGCGGCCCTACCGACCGCCCTGGGCTGGTCGGTTGCAGGCCCTCGCGGGCGGCGCCAAAGCCGACGTCATCGACGAGATCAACGGCTGGCTCACGCGCTGACACGCACTCAGAACAGATTGCCCTGCCCTTGCGCGCCCGGCGGCCGGAAGGCCGAGGTATCGAGCGCAATCCGCTCGCGGTTGAAGCCCAGCCGGTTCGTCGCCTTCTGGAAGCGCTGATGAATCAGGTCGGCCCACAGGCCTGAGCCTTTCATGCGCGTGGCGAAGTCGGCGTCGTAGTCCTTGCCGCCGCGCATCTCGTGGATGCGCGCCATGACGCGCTCGGCGCGCTGCGGGTAGTGCAGCTCGAGCCATTCCTTGAAGAGCGGCGCCACCTCCCACGGCAGGCGCACCACGGTGTAGAAGGCGCTGCGCGCGCCGGCCTCCCAGGCGGCTTCGAGCACCTGCTCCATGTCTTCGGTGATGAACGGAATCTGCGGCGCCACGCTCACGCCCACCGGCACGCCGGCCTCGGCCAGCGTGCGGATGGTGCGCAGCCGCCGGTGCGGCGCAGCGGCGCGCGGCTCGAGCTTGCGCGCCAGTTCGCCGTCAAGCGTGGTGATCGTGACGTACACGGCCGCGAGCCGGTCGGCCGCCATCGGCGCGATCAGGTCGAGGTCGCGCTCCACGGCGCTCGACTTGGTGATGAGCGCGAACGGATGGCGCACCTCGCTCAGCAGCTCGATCACGCCGCGCGTGAGCCGCAGCTCGCGCTCGATGGGCTGGTAGCAGTCGGTGGCGGTGCCGATGGCGAGATTGCTGGGGCGATAGCTCTTGCGGCCGAGTTCGGCGCGCAGCACCTCGACGAGGTTGCGCTTGGCGATGAGCTTGGTCTCGAAGTCGAGGCCGGGCGAGAGGTTCAGGTAGCTGTGCGTGGGCCGCGCAAAGCAGTAGATGCAACCGTGCTCGCAGCCGCGGTACGGGTTGAGCGAGCGGTCGAAAGGAATGTCGGGCGACTCGTTGCTGCTGAGCACGGACTTCACGTCTTCGAAGCGCACCTCGGTGGCCAGCGGCAGCAGTTCGGCAGCTTCGGCCTCGCCTTCTTCCAGGGTGCCCCAGCCGTCGTCGAAGGCGTCGCGCTCGTCTTTGGAGAACCGGTGCGCGAGCCGCGTGGCCGCGCCACGGCCCTTGATGATGTGGATGGGAACCTGGGCGGCGGGCATGGCGAGTCCTTGGAAGGAGGCAGGAAACAAGTTGAACAACTGTTTATTCATACAGTATTTCACTTTTGTGCTGACCGTGCAGCGTTTTTTCTTTCTGTCTTGACAGAAATTAAGGAATTCCTAAACTCGACGCTATGGAACTCACCGACATTCAACGCAAGTTCGTTCTGCACTGGGGCGAGATGGGCTCCATGTGGGGCGTCAACCGCACGGTCTCGCAGATCCACGCCCTGCTGTTCGCGCATGGCAAGCCGATGCACGCCGAAGAGCTGTCGGAAACGCTGGGCGTGGCCCGCTCCAACGTCAGCAACAGCCTGAAGGAACTGCAGGCCTGGAACCTCGTGCGCGTCACCCACACTCTGGGCGACCGTCGCGACTACTTCGAGACCAGCGTCGACGTGTGGGAGCTGTTCCGCACCGTGGTGCGCGAGCGCAAGGAACGCGAGTTCGACCCGACCATCCGCGTGCTGCGCGAGATCGTTTCCAGCCCCGATTTCCAGAAGGAGCCGCCCGATGCACAAGACCGCATCCGCTCCACCATGGACCTCATGACCAAGCTCGCCACCTGGGCCGACGAGATGCTGCGGCTGTCGCCCGGCACGCTCGACAAGGTGCTCACGCTCGGCGCCAGCGTGCAGAAGTTCGTGCGCGGCGACACCGCACCGCCACCGCCCCCCGACAAGGGCGACGACCCCGACGCGCACCACGCCAGCCTGCCGATGATCTGAGAAAGGCTGAGTCCTTTTTTTTGCCTTCTTATTTCTGTTTTGACTGAAATATCGAGAACCAAGAACGCCATGACCCGCTTCGCCCCCGCCACCTACCCGCTCACCGTCTATTTCGACGCCACCTGCCCGCTGTGCACGGCCGAAATGGGCGCCATGCAGGCGCGCGACAGCGCCGGCCGGTTGCATCTGGTCGATTGCTCACCCGTCGGTTTCGCGGACGGCCCGGCGCCGCGCGAGGCGCTGATGCGTTCGCTGCACGCGGTCGATGCCGCAGGCCGTCTGCGCGTGGGCGTGAACGCCATCCGCGCCTGCCGCGCCGCGGTGGGCCTGCCGGCCGGCGGCGCCGTGCTCGACCTGCCGGTGATCGGCCGGCTGGCCGACCGCGCCTACGCGGTGCTGGCCCGCAACCGCTACCGGCTGCCGCGCTGGCTGGTGCTGCGGCTCGCGGGGCACGGTGCGATCGCGCCAACCACCTGCGCCGACGACCACTGCAAGCTCTGAAAAAACTCACATCGCCTGAAGGAGTTTCGATGCCCGACGTCTTCCAGCCCGACTTCCGCCTGCCCGGCACCGCGCGGCCCGCGCCGCCTGCGGTCGAAGGCCACGTGAGCCGCGAGGACACGCAGGACTATTTCACCGAGGTTGCCGACGACTATCGCGCCTGGAGCCCGAGCTACAACATGCACTTCGGCTTCTGGCGCCTGGGCCTGAACCCGCTGCGGCGCGAAGGCATGC
>NZ_CALRZC010000179.1:0-17371 GCF_943372545.1 Variovorax sp. YR752
TCGACCGTCGGCCGCACGGCCGTCAGGTCGATGCGTGCGTCGTCGAAAGACGCCACCAGTGCGGCCATCGAAGCCATCGGCGAAGGGGCCGGCGCGGGTGCCGGTGTGGCTGGCGCGGACACGGCACCGTCGGGCGCATCCTGCAGATCGAGCGTCGCATCGAACACATGGCTGCAGCGGCCGCAGCGCACCCAACCGTCCGAGATGCGAAGCTGGTCGCGCACCACCTTGAAGGTGGTGGTGCAGGCGGGGCAACGCGTGACGAGGCTCATGACCGGGCGATTGTAGGGTTGGGCCCTCGCCGTGCAGGCAGGTGCCCGGGGCACCCGCAGCGCGAGCGCCCGGCCGCGCGCCTCAGCAGCGCGCGGTCATGAGGATCCAGCCGTCCTCGGTGTCGCTGACTTCGAGCGCGGCGTACGGCGCGTAGGCCGCCTTCAGCTCGTCGGCCTGGCGCTCGAGGATGCCGGCCAGCACCAGCGAACCGCCGGCGGCCACATGGCTGCGCAGCAGCGGCGCCAGCACCTTGAGCGGCGTCGCGAGGATGTTGGCGAGCACCGTCTGGTACTCGCCCTGGGCCGCGTCGGGCAGGCCGGCGTTCAGTTGCACGCCGTTGGCTTCGGCATTGAGCCGGGTCGAGGAGACCGCGGCTTCGTCGATGTCGACGGCGTCGATGGCGCGCGCGCCGAACTTCGCCGCACCGATGGCCAGGATGCCGGAGCCGCAGCCGTAGTCGAGCACGCGCTGGACCGCAAAGGCGCCCTCTCCTTGCGTCGCGATCCAGCGCAGGCACATGCGCGTGGTCGGGTGCGTTCCGGTGCCGAAGGCCAGGCCCGGGTCGAGCCGGATCACCTGCTTGGCTTGCGCGGGCGGCTCGTGCCAGGTCGGCACGATCCAGAACTCGGGCGTGATCTCGACCGGTGCGAACTGCGATTGCGTGAGCCGCACCCAGTCCTGGTCAGGCACCGGTGCCACGCCGAGCACCGCACAACCGCCGAAGAGGTCCTGCAGCGCGAGCACCGAAGCCGCCTCGTTGGCAGCAGCTTCATCGGGGAACAGCGCGATCACGCGCGAACGCTGCCAGCCCTCCTTGGGCGGCGGCATGCCGGGCTCGCCGAACAGGGCCTGCTCGGCATCGGTTTGCGCGTCGGCGTCTTCGACCGACACGCTCAGCGCATCGAGTGCGTCGAGCGCATCGCCGAGCCATTCGACCCGGTCTTCCGGCGCCATCAGGCGGAGTTCAAACATACAGGGCGTTTTCGCGCGTGGACTCAGCGCTTGTGCGCTGCGAGCCACTCTTCGAGGTAGTGGATGTTCGTGCCGCCGCTCATGAACTTGGCGTCGACCATCAGCTCGCGGTGCAGCGGCATGTTGGTCTGGATGCCTTCGATCACGGTCTCGTTCAGGGCCGTGCGCATGCGCGCCATGGCCTGCTCGCGCGTGTCGCCGTACACGATGATCTTGCCGATCATCGAGTCGTAGTTCGGGGGCACGAAGTAGTTGGTGTACACGTGCGAGTCGACGCGAACGCCCGGGCCACCCGGCGGGTGCCACATGGTGATGCGACCCGGCGACGGCGTGAACTTCCACGGGTCTTCGGCGTTGATGCGCACCTCGATGGCGTGGCCGCGCATCTCGATCTGGCGCTGCGTGAACGGCAGCTTCTCGCCGGCGGCGACCATGATCTGCGTCTTCACGATGTCAATGCCGGTGGTGAACTCCGTGACCGGGTGCTCCACCTGCACGCGCGTGTTCATCTCGATGAAGTAGAACTCGCCGTTCTCGTACAGGAACTCGAAGGTGCCGGCGCCGCGGTAGCCAATCTTCTTGCAGGCCGCTGCACAGCGCTCGCCGATCTTCTCGATCAGCTTGCGCGGAATGCCGGGGGCCGGCGATTCCTCGATCACCTTCTGGTGGCGACGCTGCATGGAGCAGTCGCGCTCGCCCAGGTAGACGGCGTTCTTGTGCTTGTCCGCGAGGATCTGGATTTCGATGTGGCGCGGGTTCTGGAGAAACTTCTCCATGTACACGGCCGGGTTGTTGAAGGCCGCGCCGGCTTCCGCCTTGGTCATCTGGATCGCGTTGACCAGCGCCGCCTCGGTGTGCACCACGCGCATGCCGCGACCACCGCCGCCGCCTGCCGCCTTGATGATGACCGGATAACCGATCGCACGGGCGATGCGCTTGTTGGTGGCGGCGTCGTCGGACAGTTCGCCTTCCGAGCCGGGCACGCAAGGCACACCGGCCTTGATCATGGCCTGCTTGGCCGAGACCTTGTCACCCATCGTGCGGATGTTGTCGGGCGTCGGGCC
The DNA here is from genome assembly GCF_943372545.1 of Variovorax sp. YR752. Lineage (NCBI taxonomy): Bacteria > Pseudomonadati > Pseudomonadota > Betaproteobacteria > Burkholderiales > Comamonadaceae > Variovorax > Variovorax sp. YR752. The sequence goes on from NZ_CALRZC010000179.1 coordinate 2,310, forward strand.
GATGAACTGGAAGCCGCTTTGCTCCACGCGTTCGGCGAAATTGGCGTTCTCGCTCAGGAAACCGTAGCCGGGGTGAATGGCTTCGGCATCCGTCACCTCGGCGGCCGAAATGATGGCCGGCATGTTGAGGTAGCTCAGGCCTGACGGCGCGGGGCCGATGCAGACGGCTTCCTGTGCCAGCTTGACGTACTTGGCGTCGCGATCAGCCTCGGAATAGACCATCACGGCCTTGATGCCCATCTCGCTGCAGGCACGCTGAATCCGAAGGGCAATCTCGCCGCGATTGGCGACCAGAATCTTCTTGAACATGCTTACTCGATGATGAACAGCGGCTGGCCGTATTCGACCGCCTGGCCGTTTTCGCCGAGGATCTGGGTGATCGTGCCGGACTTGTCGGCCTCGATTTCGTTGAGGATCTTCATCGCCTCGATGATGCAGACCGTGTCGCCCTCGTTCACCTTGCTGCCGATTTCGACAAAGGCCGCAGCACCGGGGCTGGACGAACGGTAGAAGGTGCCGACCATCGGCGACTTCACGGCATGGCCGCTCGGGGCGGCTTCGACAGCGGGGGCAGCGGCGGCCGGGGCGACAGCACCAGCCACGGGCGCTGCCACAGCGGGCGCAGCGGCCAGGGTCTGCACGTACTGCACGGGGGCGGCACCGCCACCCTTGACGATGCGGACCTTGCCTTCGGTTTCGGTGATTTCCAGTTCGGAAATATTCGATTCGGACACCAGATCGATCAGTGTCTTGAGTTTGCGCAGATCCATGGGACTCCAGTGCCAGCTTTGCCGGTCTTTAGGAAAGAACTTGACCGAAAACCGTCGATTTTCGGCGTTTGGCGTCTAACGCCAGCTTGTGTATTTAAATTCTAACCGTGAACAAGTTGGCGTCGCCAAGCGTCCAGGTCGGTGGTTTCAAGCTTGCCCATTTTACGAGCCAGCACGGAACCATCGCCATGAAGCACCAGGGTGAACGGCAGGCCACCCCCGGTGTTGCCCAGATTCTTGACCAGTTCCATGCCCTGCAACCCGGCCAATGCGGTCGGATAGGTGACCGGCGTGCGCTGCAGGAACTTGCGCACGGCACTGGGTTGATCGATGGCCAACCCGACCACTTGCCAGCCGTTGGCGCCATGTTCGCGGAAAAAAGCGTCGATCATCGGCATTTCTTCGACGCAGGGCGGGCACCACGTGGCCCAGAAGTTGAGCAGCACGGGCTTGCCGCGCAGGCTCGTCAGCGCCAGCTCGCCGCCCTCGGGGCGCTCGAAGCGCTGGTCCCAGAACATGGCCGCATCGAGCTTTTCGCCGCCCGTCGCCGCCACGCCGCTGTCATTGCGCTCCCGCCACCAGGCGCCGGCCACGCCGGCCGCGGCAGCGACTGCCGCCACGCCGGCATACAGCATGCCGCGTCGTGTGGGCGTTGAAGTCATTCACTGGTCCTTTTCTTGTTCAATGCGTCGGCGCAGCGCGTTCAGGTCGCCGCGCGGCGCTCGCCCCTGGGCGTCGGGCTTGAGGGCGCCGCGCAGGTCGTCGAGGTCGTACACCAGCAGGTGCACCCCGATTTCCTCGCCCAGCGCCCGGCTCGGCGCGTGGACGCTGAGGGCTTCGACCTGTTCGCCATGGAAGCCGGTCACCATGCGCGGCTCGTAGTCCACGTGGTGATCGATCAGGGCGATTTCGGCCGACTTGGAATCATCGCAGAACAATTGAATATAAATGTCTGACAAACGTGTGGCCGTGCCATGCCAGACCGCGCCGCCCACATGCGGCCGAAACACGGCCATGCGCTCCATCCATTCGAGCGCGAGCAGACGCAGCGCGTGCAGTTCCTGGGGCTGGGTGTCGGCGCAGAAAAGCGCGATGTAGTCGCGCACCTCGACCTCGACCTCGTCGTTGTTGGGCAGCGCGGTGCGCGTCGGGAGGCTGAGTTCACGCAGCGCCCGGCGCTTGGCCGGGCCGTACTCGAGCCCCTCCTCGACGACGAGTCGGGCGGCAACGGCTGCGATCTCACGCTTGGACGTGTCCATCGGGGCATTTTGCCCGCTGCGAGCGTCCCTCACATGAACATCAGTACGGCGCCCGGGGCGAAGCGGCCGAGGCACCCGCAGCGCCTCCCTAGAATTGGCCGATGCACATTCATATTCTGGGTATCTGCGGCACGTTCATGGGCGGTGTGGCCGCCCTCGCACGCGAAGCAGGCCACCGGGTCACCGGCTGCGACGCCGGCGTGTACCCCCCGATGAGCGACCAGCTGCGCGCGCTCGGCATCGACCTGATCGAAGGCTTTGGCGCCGACCAGCTGGCCCTCGCCCCCGACATGTTCGTGGTCGGCAACGTGGTCTCGCGGGCCCGCCTGCCCGACGGCAGCCCCAAGTTCCCGCTGATGGAAGCCATCCTGGACGCCGGCAAGCCCTACACCAGCGGCCCGCAGTGGCTGGCCGAGCACGTGCTGCAGGGCCGGCACGTGCTGGCCGTGGCCGGCACGCACGGCAAGACGACCACCACCTCGATGCTGGCCTGGGTGCTCGAACAAGGCGGCAAGGCGCCCGGTTTCCTGGTCGGCGGCGTGCCGCTGGACTTCGGCGTGTCGGCCCGGTTGGGCGACGGCCCGGCCTTCGTGATCGAGGCCGACGAGTACGACACCGCCTTCTTCGACAAGCGCAGCAAGTTCGTTCACTACCGGCCGCGCACCGCGGTGCTGAACAACCTGGAGTTCGATCACGCCGACATCTTTGACGATCTGGCTGCCATCGAACGCCAGTTCCATCACCTCGTGCGCACCGTGCCCGGCACCGGGCGCCTGGTGGTGAACGCCACCGAAGAGAGCCTGCAGCGCGTGCTGGCCCAGGGCTGCTGGAGCGAGCTCGCCCGTTTCGGCGATGGCGGTCCGGCCACGGAATGGCAGGCGCGCGGCACGCACGACGCCTTCGACGTGCTGCACCGCGGCGAGGTGGTCGGCCGGGTCGAGTGGGCACTCTCGGGCCTGCACAACCAGATGAACGCGCTGGCCGCCATCGCGGCCGCCGACCACGTGGGCGTGCCGCCGGCCGACGCGGCCCGTGCGCTCGGGCGCTTTCGCAACGTGCGCCGACGCATGGAGCTGCGCGGCACGGTCGAGGGCACCGGCGGCGCGATCACCGTCTACGACGACTTCGCGCACCACCCCACGGCGATCCGCACCACGCTCGACGGTCTGCGCAAGAAGCTCGACGATGCCGGCAAGCAAAGTGAGCGCATCCTCGCGGCCTTCGAGCCGCGCAGCAATACGATGAAGCTGGGCGTGATGGCCGCGCAACTGCCATGGAGCCTGGAATCGGCCGACCTGTCGTTCTGCCACACGGCCGGTCTCGACTGGGACGCAGCCGCCGCGCTGGCGCCGATGGGCGCACGCGCCAAGGTCGCCGGTGCCATCGAGCCGCTGGTGCAGCAGGTGGTGGCCGCCGCGCGGCCGGGCGATCACATCGTCTGCATGAGCAACGGCGGCTTCGGCGGCGTGCACGAGAAACTGCTGGACGCCCTGCGCGCCGCCCACGGGTCATGAGCAGCATGCGCGCGCGTGAGCTGATCGACACCCTGAAGCTCCAGCCCCACCCCGAGGGCGGCTGGTACAGCGAGGTGTTCCGGTCGGCCGCGAGCGTGACGCCTGCTGACGGCCGCGCGTCGCGCAGCGCGCTGACCAGCATCTATTTCCTGCTCGAAGCCCACCAGCATTCGCGCTGGCACCGGGTGCTGTCCGATGAAGTCTGGGTGCATCTGGAAGGCGTGCCGCTGGCGCTGTGGACCTGCGATGCCGCGATGCGGACCGCGCCGGCCCACGTGAAGCTGGGCCCGGTCGATATCCACGGCACGCGCCCGCAGCACGTGGTGCCCGCCGGCCAATGGCAGGCCGCGCGCCCGATCCAGGGCCACGCGGCCGGCGACTACTCGCTGGTCGCCTGCATGGTCGGGCCGGGCTTCGACTTCGCGGATTTCTCGCTGGTGCCGCAGGGCAGCGACGAAGCGGCGTCGATGCGGCACCACTGGCCCGACCTGGCCCCCATGCTCTAACTAATTACCGGCTCAGCCCCGGCGCTGCTTGACCGCTTGAGACAAGGTCTCAAGCACCTGCACCGAATCGTCCCAGCCGATGCACGCATCGGTGATGCTCTTGCCGTACTCGAGGCCCGACAGCTGGTCCTTGCCCGGCGTGAACTTCTGGGCGCCCGCCTGCAGATGGCTTTCGATCATCACGCCAAACACGCGCTTGGAGCCACCGGCGATCTGGTCGGCGATGTCCTTCGCCACGTCGATCTGCTTCTGGTGCTGCTTGGAGCTGTTGGCGTGGCTGCAATCGACCATGAGCGTGGGCGGCAGCTTGGCGGCTTCGAGGTCCTTGCACGCGGCTTCGACGCTGGCGGCGTCGTAGTTCGGCGTCTTGCCGCCGCGCAGGATCACGTGGCAGTCGCGGTTGCCGTTGGTCTGCACGATCGCGACCTGGCCGTTCTTGTGCACCGACAGGAAGTGGTGGCCGCGTGCCGCCGCCTGGATGGCGTCGGTGGCGATGCGAATGTTGCCGTCGGTGCCGTTCTTGAAGCCGATCGGTGCCGAGAGGCCCGAGGCCAGCTCGCGGTGCACCTGGCTTTCGGTGGTGCGCGCACCGATGGCGCCCCAGGCGATCAGGTCGCCGATGTACTGCGGCGAGATCACGTCGAGGAATTCGCTGCCCGCCGGCAGGCCGATGCGGTTGATGTCGATCAGCAGCTGGCGTGCGATGCGCAGGCCTTCGTCGATGCGGTAGCTCTCGTCCAAGTACGGGTCGTTGATGAGCCCCTTCCAGCCGACCGTGGTGCGCGGCTTTTCGAAGTACACGCGCATCACGATTTCCAGCGTGCCGGCGTACTTGTCGCGCTCGGCCTTGAGGCGGCGGGCGTACTCGAGGGCCGCGGCCGGGTCGTGGATCGAACACGGGCCCATGATCACCAGCAGCCGGTCGTCCTTGCCGGCCATGATGTTGTGGATGCCACGGCGGGTGCCGGTGATCAGCGTTTCGATCGGCGTGCCGCGGATCGGGAAGAAGCGGATCAGATGTTCGGGAGGGGGGAGCACGTTGATGTCCTTGATGCGTTCGTCGTCGGTCTTGCTGGTTTTTTCGACGCTCGCATACCAGCTGTCGCCGGCGGGAGGGGTGTTCGTGCTCATGGTTCTCTTCCTTGTGGGTGTGAATGAAAAATCGTCAGGGCATAAAAAAACCGCCGGGGGCTTGAAGCCACCGGCGGTTCTGGGAGGGTGTTCGTTTGCTTTACGCGCTCGCCTCTCGTCCGCCGGAAACCGGGAACCAAAAGTAGGCAAAAAAGTAAGCGCGGAGGGCGGACATGTGGGCGGAATGTAGCACGGAAAATAAAAACCCGGCCGCGTGGCCGGGTCGGTGTTGTTTTTACCGGTAGCCCGATTCGTTGGCGTTGTGAATGATCCAGATCAGGTTGCCGCTGCTGAAATCGCCCATGCCGCCGCCCGCGAAGATCAGGCGGCCCTGGCCCTTGTAGGTCATCTCGAAACGGTGACGATCGCTGCCGAAGTAGAACGGAATCCAGGCCTTGCCCGTCATGTAGGCGCCCTGGTCGGTGGGCTGGCCGGCGAGGTCGGTGACCTGCTTGGTGCTCATGCCGATCTGCAGACGCGTGAACTTGCTGTTGCGCGCCGGGTTGCCGGTGATCTCGCCTTCGTAGCCGTTCATGCCCTTGACGGTGCGGCCGCTGCCGGCCTCGACCTTGGACGAGTCGACCACGTTGCCACGGGCGTCCAAGCCGGCCTTCGAACCGCTGGGCGCCGCGGGCGCTGCAGCAGCGGGTGCCGGTGCGGCGGCGGGCTGGCTGCCCGAACTGCCGCGCGATGCGCAACCGACGGTGGCCAGCGCCACCACGGCGGTCACAGCCCACAGCACGGCGGGCGAATTGATCCTGTTCCCCATTGAGATGCTCCTTGATTCGTCGTTCGCAAAAAAGGAGCGCAGCTTAGCAACCGAAGGAAACAGCCGGCAAGTGCCGAAAGTCCTAAGCCGTTCCACCTACGGTCAGGCCATCGATGCGAAGGGTCGGCTGGCCGACGCCGACGGGCACGCTCTGGCCCTCTTTGCCGCAGGTGCCGACGCCCGAATCGAGCGCCATGTCGTTGCCGATCATGGTCACGCGGGTGAGCGCGTCGGGGCCGTTGCCCACGATGGTCGCGCCCTTCACCGGGTACTGGATCTTGCCGTTCTCGACCCAGAAGGCCTCGCTGGCCGAGAACACGAACTTGCCGCTCGTGATGTCGACCTGCCCGCCGCCGAAGTTGGTGGCGTACAGGCCCTTCTTGATGCTGGCGACGATTTCCTTCGGGTCCTTGTCGCCGCCCAGCATGTAGGTGTTGGTCATGCGCGGCATCGGGACGTGGGCGTAGCTCTCGCGGCGACCGTTGCCCGTGGGCTTGACCTTCATGAGGCGCGCGTTCATCGAGTCCTGGATGTAGCCCTTGAGGATGCCGTCCTCGATCAGCACGTTGCGCTGGCTGGCGTGGCCTTCGTCGTCCACGTTGAGCGAGCCGCGGCGGTCGGCGATGGTGCCGTCATCGAGCACCGTGACACCCTTGGCCGCCACGCGCTGGCCGATGCGGCCCGAGAACGCGCTCGAGCCCTTGCGGTTGAAGTCGCCCTCCAGGCCGTGGCCGATGGCTTCGTGCAGCAGGATGCCGGGCCAGCCGGAGCCGAGCACCACCGTCATCTCGCCGGCCGGGGCCGGGCGGGCGTCGAGGTTGGTCAGCGCGGCCTTCACGGCGTGGTCGACGTACTCGGCGATCTGCTCGTCGGTGAAGTAAGCCAGGCCAAAACGCCCGCCGCCGCCGCCCGAACCGACTTCGCGGCGCCCGTTCTGCTCGGCGATCACGGTGACCGACAACCGCACCAGCGGGCGCACATCGGCCGCCAGCGTGCCGTCGGCGCGCGCCACCAGGATCACGTCGTACTCGCTGGCCAGGCCGGCCATGACCTGCGCCACGCGCGGATCGCGCGAACGGGCCAGCTTCTCGACCCGTTCGAGCAGCTTGACCTTGGCGGTGCTGTCGAGCGTGGAAATGGGATCGACGCCGTTGTAGAGCGAGCGGCTCGCGGCGATCTTGCGGGCGGGCGTCTTCACGCGGGCCGTGCGACCGGCGGAGGAAATGGAGCGCACCGTGCGCGCCGCGTCGAGCAGCGAAGCCTCGGAGATGTCGTCCGAGTAGGCAAAAGCGGTTTTCTCGCCGCTCACGGCGCGCACGCCGACGCCCTGGTCGATGCTGAAGCTGCCGGTCTTGACGATGCCTTCCTCGAGGCTCCAGCCCTCGCTGCGGGTGTACTGGAAGTACAGGTCGGCATCGTCCACGCGGTGCGCGGTGATCTCGGCCAGTGCCTTGCTCAGGTGCGATTCGTCCAGGCCGAACGGCGTGAGCAGGAGCTGTTGCGCTATAGCCAAGCGCTCGATGGTGGGTTCGCGAGAGATCATGGCTGCCATTCTAGGCAGCCGCCCCCGTCCGTGCCGCCCCGGGGGACTCTAGTTCTGGGACAGTTTTCGCGCCCGGGCGATCGACATCAGCAGCCCCAGCCCCAGCCCCAGCGTGACCATGGCGGTGCCGCCGTAGCTGATGAACGGCAGCGGCACGCCCACCACCGGCAGGATGCCGCTGACCATGCCCATGTTCACGAAGGCGTAGGTGAAGAAGATCATGGTCACCGCCCCGGCCAGCAGGCGCGAGAACAGCGTGGTCGCGTTCAGCGCAATGGTCAGCCCGCGGAAGATGAGCAGGATGAAGGCCGCGATCAGCGCCAGGTTGCCGATCAGGCCGAATTCCTCGGAATACGCCGCGAAGATGAAGTCGGTGGTGCGCTCGGGAATGAACTCGAGGTGCGTCTGCGTGCCCTGCATGAAGCCCTTGCCGCCGACGCCGCCCGAGCCGATGGCGATCATTCCCTGGATGATGTGGAAGCCTTTGCCCAGTGGGTCTTTGCTGGGGTCGAGCAGCGTGCACACGCGTTGCTTCTGGTAGTCGTGCAGCACGCGCCAGTCGACGCCGTCGACGCACAGCCGCGACTCGAAACCGACGATGAGCGTGATGGCCACCGCGCCGATCACCACCGGCGGCACGATGAGCTTCCACGGCAGTCCGGCAAAGAAGATCACGGCCAGCCCGGCCGCCAGCACCAGCAGCGAGGTGCCCAGGTCGGGCTGCTTCATGATGAGCCCGACCGGCACCGCCAGCAGCACCGTCGCCACCACGAAGTCGAGCGGCCGCAGCTGGCCTTCGCGGCGCTGGAACCACCAGGCCAGCATCAGGGGCATCGCGATTTTCAGGATTTCGCTGGGCTGGATCACCACGCCCACATTGATCCAGCGCTGGGCGCCCTTCTTGGTGATGCCGAACAGCGCCACCGCAATCAGCAGCGCCACCCCCGCCGCGTAGAGCGGCACCGCAAACACCATGAGCCGCTGGGGCGGCACCTGCGCCACCACGAACATGATGCCCCCGGCCAGCAGCATGTTGCGGCCATGGTCGAGAAAACGCGTGCCATGGTCATAGCCGGAGGAATACATGGTGAGCAGCCCGGCAAAGACGAGCAGCAGCACGGCAAAGGCCAGGAAGCCGTCGAAGCCCTGGAAGATGGGCGCAATGCGACGCGCCAGGGAGGGCTGATTGAACACGGCAGACATGATGGGGGCGGATTATCCGCGCCCCGCCGCCCCGATCAGTCGAAACCGAGCTGAACGACCGTGCGCCCCGGTCGGCTTTCGAGCGCCAGGCGGGCCCCGATGGCGGCGGCGCGCTTCGACAGCGCCTTCGGCACCTCCGCGGCGTCGAAGCCCACGCCGTTGTCGATCACGCGCAAGTGCACGCCGCCGCCGCGCGCGTCGGCCTCGATGCGCAGCGCGCTCGCGTGGGCGTGCTGCAGCACGTTCGAGATGGCCTCGAACAGCAAAAACTGCAGCTGCCGCGTGGCGTGGGCGTCGAGCTGCGTCACCGGGGGCAGCTCGTCCACGCCCCATTCGAAGGCGATGTCGGCGGCGGCCAGCCGGGGCTCCAGCCGGTAGCGCAGCGCCGCCAGCAGCGCGCCGACATCGCCGGGCGGCAGGTGGATGGAGTCGATCGACAGCTTGAGCTGGTCGAGCGAGTCGCGCAGGGTGCGCAGCAGCTCTTCGGGGCTGGTCTGGCCCGACTGCAGCTGGCGGATCGCCGAGCTGATGTGCGAGCCCACGCCGTCGTGCATGTCGCGCAAGATGCGCTCGCGCTCGTGGGTGCGCGCCTGGTCGCGCGCCACCTCCTCCAGCTCGGCGTAGGTAGCCGCCAGTTCGCGCTCGCGCTGCGCCACCCGGTCGGCCAGCATCTTGACCCAGCCGCGCGCCTGCACGCTGGCAAAGTGAAAGCGCCGCAGCACGATGAGCAGCAGCGCCACGCCGAACAGCACCGAGGTGTAGCGCACCCAGGTGGTTTCGCCGTAGGCGTCGCTCAGGCGGATCACCAGCCAGTCGCGCACGCCGAAGGCCACCGTGACCAGCGCGGCGCCGGCCACCAGCAGCCGCTCGACACTGGGCCGGTGCACCGTGGCGACGGCAAAGGCGATCACGAAGCCGACGACGATGGTGATCTCGACTGCCAGCCAGGCCGTGAGCCAGCGCGGCTCCTCGCGGTTCAGTGCCAGCCAGGTGAACACCACGGTGCCGGCCACCACGGCCGCCATCGGCCAGCGCGCCCAACGCAGGCGCGGGTTCTGCGCCCAGTCGGCGAGGTGGTAGCAGAACATCATGGCCGACGCGGCCCAGCCCGCGTAGCAGCCGGCCATCAGCACGCCCCAGAGCTGCCACGGCAGCGGCGGCTCGGGAATCATGGCGTCGGCCACCCGCACGGCCCAGCAGAACTCGGCGAGCGCGGCCCAGAAATAGAGGGCGTCGCGCTGGCGGCGGCCGGTCGCGCCGGTGTCGACCTGCGTGAACCACAGCGCCAGCGCGATGCTGCCGACGATGAGGCTGAACGCCGTCAGCAGCACCGACCCCGTGAAGCGCCACGCATAGGCGCGCTCGAACAGCGCGGTGCGCACCGGCGTCGCCGGCCCGATGGTGAGGCGCGACAGGCCCGCGCGCCGTTCGCTGTCGGCGCGGATGCGGATCTGCAGCAGGTTCTCGCCCTCTTTCAGCAGCCGCCCGGGCACCGGCACGTAGACGGGGGCCTTGGCGTAGTCGGCGCGGTTGCCCTGGCTGAGGTCACCATAGGCCTGCAGCAGCGCGCCGTTGAGCTGCACTTCGAAGACGCTGCCGGCGCGGGGAATGAAGACGCCCCAGGGCACCTCGGACACAGCCTCGACCCGGAACGGCAGGTCGAAGCTCGCGAAGCCGGTGCGGCCGCGGTGCCGACGGTCCCAGTGATACGACAGGTCGACCGCTTCGGTCTGCGCGACACCGTCGATGGTGGTGGTCACCATGGCGTGGCGCAGCTCGATCGGCCCCTGCGCCTCGGCGGCGGCAGCGCCCCCCGCGGCAAACAGCGCCGCCTGCCCCAGCAGGCACAGGAACGCCAGCCGCCTCAGCATCCGTCCTCAGCCCGGGTGGGACAGCAGGCCGAGGCGCGTGGCCTCGAACACCGCTTCGCTCTTGGAATGCACCGCGAGCTTGCCGTAGAGGTTCTTGATGTGGGTCTGCACCGTGTGCACGCTCAGCCCCTTGAGGCGCGCGATCTCGGCGTACGAGAAGCCGCGCGCAATCAGCGTCAGCACCTCGTGTTCGCGCGCCGACAGCAGGCCGCGGTCGCTCTCGTCGGGTGCCGACTCTGCCGGCGCCGCGCCGGCGCCCCCCGGAACGGCCGCCTGCAGGCTGCTGCGGTACTTGGCGAGCACGCGGCGCGCGATCATGGGCGAGATCGGCGAGGCGCCGGCCTTCATCTCGACGATGGTCTGCGCGATGTCTTCCGGTGCGGCGTCCTTGTGGATGTAGCCCACGGCGCCGGCCTCGATGCTGGCGAGCACGTTCTCTTCGTCACCGAAGACCGACACCACCAGTGGCTCGCAGCCGGGAAAGCGCGCGACGGCGTCGCGGATCACGTCGAGCCCGGTGCCGTCGGGCATGCCGAGATCGACCAGCAGCACATCGGGGATGGTTGCGGTGGCGGCCAGCCAGCTGCGCGCTTCCTGCACCGTGCCGGCGCTGCCGAGCCAGAACAGGCGCGGGCTGCGCTGCACGCTCGCTTCGAAGAAGGCGCGTGCGCGGCTGTCGTCCTCCACCACGAGCACGCCCCAGCGGCGTGGCATCCCGTCATCCTGTGCCTCGGTATTCATGGGTTGAAGCATAAGCCTCGACACCTGCTGCCACGCCCGGCGAACCTCACCCGTTCATGGGATGCCCCGTGCCAGATGCGTCACGAAACTTGTCGCATCTCTTCCCCCTGCGCCGCACCGTGAATACTTTCGAATTCCAGACACGTGCTTGTCGCCTCGTCATTGGCTGATTCGCAGGGATTTGTGGGGTCACCACACCAGCAGCGGCGCGGACCTCATGCAAAATTGTCTGAACCCGGCCACGGGGCGCGCCCTGCGCACCGCCAGTCACCTTCTCCCATGGACCCGCAAACCACCCATCTGTTGTACCTGCACGGCTTCCGCTCGTCGCCCCGCTCCACCAAGGCGCGGCTGGTGGCGAAGCACGTGGCACAAGAGCATCCGAACCTGGAGTGGTGGTGTCCGCAACTGCCACCGTCGCCGCACGACGCCATCGACATGGTGATGAAGGGCATCGCAGACTGGCCACGCAAATCGATGGCGGTGATCGGCTCGTCGCTCGGCGGTTTCTACGCCACCTACGTCGCCGGCATGACCCGCTGCCGTGCCGTGCTGCTCAACCCCGCGGTGCACCCGGCGCGCGACCTCACGCGCTACATCGGCAGCCAGACCGCCTGGCACGACCCGGCCGAGCACTTCTATTTCCAGCCGGAGTTCATCCAGGAACTGCGCGCCATGGAAATCGGCGCGCTCACGCGGCCGGAGCGCCTGTTCGCGATCATCGCCAAGGGCGACGAAGCGCTCGACTGGCACGAGATGTCGGCACGCTATCCCGACAGCCGCATCAAGCTGCTCGAGGGCGGCGACCATGCGCTGTCCGACTTCGAAAAAGCGCACCTGGCCGACGTGATGGCCTTCATCAACCCTGTTTAGGGCGCGCGCCGCCGGCCGGGGCGGCGGCTCCGGGGTGGCCGAGTCGTGGACAATCGCGGCATGTTTGTATTGTTTGAAGAAGCCGGTAAATACCTCGGCGGCCGCGTCCTGTCGGAAGCCGAAGCCTCGGCACAGGTCGAGCTCGAGACCGGCAAGCGCGTCAAGGTCAAGGGCGCCAACATCGTTCTGCGTTTCGAGAAACCGGCCCCGGCCGAGCTGATGGCCGAGGCGCGCGCGCTGGCCGCAGCCATGGACCTCGACCTCGCCTGGGAATTCGCAGCCGAAGGCGAGTTCGGCTTTGCCGACCTGGCCGCCGACTATTTCAGCGCGAAGCCCACGCTCGCGCAGCAGGCCGCCGCGCTGTTCGCGCTGTTCGAGGCGCCGCACTACTTCCGCCGCGCGGGCAAGGGGCGCTTCAAGAAGGCGCCCGCCGAGATCGTGCAGCAGGCGCTGGCCGCCATCGAGAAGAAGAAAGCCATCCAGGCGCAGATCGTCGAATGGGCCGGCCAGCTCGCCGAGGGCGTGTGCCCGCCGGCGATCCGCGAGCAGCTCTACAAGATCCTGTTCAAGCCCGACAAGAACGCGCCCGAGTACAAGGCCGTGGTCGATGCCGCGCGCGCCACGCAGCGCCCGCCGCTCGACCTGCTGGAGCGTGCCGGCGCCATCGATTCGCCCTACCAGTTCCACTGGCGGCGCTTCCTGTTCGAGAACTTCCCCAAGGGCACCGGCTTTCCCGCGCTCGCGGCGCCGGCCGTCGCCGACGACCTGCCGCTGGCCGAAGGCGTGCGGGCCTTCTCGATCGACGACTCGCAGACCACCGAAATCGACGACGCGCTGTCCGTGCAGGGCATGGGCAGCGGCACCATCACGGTCGGCATCCACATCGCGGCGCCGGGCCTGGCGCTGACGCCAGGCAGCGCCATCGACGCCGTGGCGCGCGCGCGCATGTCCACCGTGTACATGCCGGGCTACAAGATCACCATGCTGCCCGACGAGGTGGTCGACACCTACACGCTGCTCGAAGGCGGCGACCGCCCGGCCGTGTCGCTCTATGCGCGCTTCGACGAAGCCACGCTGGAGCTGCAAGGCACCGAGACCAAGCTCGAGCGCGTGCCGATCGTCGCCAACCTGCGCCACGACCAGCTCGATGCTGTCGTCACGCAGCCCTGGCTCGAAGACGCCACCTTCAATTCGGACAACACGCCCGACGCCGCCGCGAAGCTGCGCGCGCCGCTGAGCTTCCTGTTCCGCCTCGCCAAGCACCTGAAGGCGCAGCGCGAAGTGGTGCGCGGCAAGCCCGAGAACTTCAGCCGGCCCGACTACAACTTCCGCCTCGTCGGCAACGACGGCGCCGAGCCCACCGGCAACGAGCAGGTGCAGATCACCACGCGCCAGCGCGGCGCGCCGCTCGACCTGATCGTGTCCGAGGCCATGATCCTGGCCAACAGCAGCTGGGGCGGCTGGCTCGGCGAACTCGGCGTGCCCGGCCTGTACCGCAGCCAGGCCAGCCTGGCGCCCGGCATCAAGGTGCGCATGGGCACGCGCGCGCTGCCGCACGCGGGCCTGGGCGTGAAGAGCTACGCCTGGAGCACCTCGCCGCTGCGCCGCTACACCGACCTCGTGAACCAGTGGCAGATCATCGCGGCCGCGCGCCACGGCAAGACCGCCGCGCTGGCCGCGCCCTTCAAGCCGAAGGACGCCGACCTGTTCTCGATCCTTTCGGGCTTCGACGCCGCCTATGCCACGTACAACGCCTATCAGGGCGGCATGGAGCGCTTCTGGACGCTCAAGTACCTGCAGCAGAACGGCATCACCGAGCTCGAAGCGACGGTCATCAAGGACATCCCCAACGGTGCGCTGGTGCGTGCCGATGCGCTGCCGCTGGTGTTCCCGGTGGCGGGCCAGCAGGAGCGCGGCGCCCGCGTGCGCGTGAAGCTCGGCGAGATCGACGAGATCGCGCTCGACGTGAGCGGCACCGTGCTCGAACGCTTCGACATGCCGAAAACCGATGCTGCGGCCGATGAAAGCGGCGGCGAGGACGACGAAGAAGAAGTCGCCGGCCCGATCGCCATCGCGGTCGACCTGAGCGACAGCGAAGCCGCACCCGACCCGACGACGACCGCGCCTGCATGACCCCCGGTCGAACGACCGGAGACACGCGCCCCCTGGAGGAGTTTCGAGAATGAATCTCAAGGACCTCAGCACGCTGCAGATCGCTCTGGGCGTGTCGGTCATCGCGCATGCCGCGTTGCTCGCAGTGCGCTTCGTCGATCCCGAATCGTTCAACCGGGTCTTCAGCGAAACCCCGCTCGAAGTGATCCTGGTCAACAGCAAGACCAACGACAAGCCCGACCCCTCGGCGCGCGTGATGGCGCAGACCACGCTCGCGGGCGGCGGCGATCTCGACAAGGGCCGCGCCACCAGCCCGCTGCCGCCGTCGAGCTTCACCACCATGGGCGACTCGTTCGAGGAATCGCGCCGCCAGGTCGAGGCCATGCAGGCCCAGCAGATGCAGATGCTGGCGCAGCTCAAGCGCGAACTGGCCGCCATGCCCGTGCCCGATCCGCGCCAGGCCGGCGACCCGACCGAGGCTGCCGCGCGCGAGGAAAAGCGCCGCCAGATGGTCGCGCTGCTCGCCGAGATCGAACGCCGCGTGAACGAGGAAAACGCGCGCCCCAAGAAGCGCTACCTGAGCCCCGCCACGCGCGAGGCCGCCTACGCGCTGTACGTCGACACGCTGCGCCGGCGCATCGAGGTCAAGGGCACCGAGAACTTCCCGACCGCAGCCGGCAAGAAGCTCTACGGCGAACTCAAGATGACCGTCACCATCAACCACGACGGGCGCGTGCTCGATGCCGTGGTCGACGAAAGCTCGGGCAACA
>NZ_CALRZC010000180.1:0-17264 GCF_943372545.1 Variovorax sp. YR752
AACGCTGTTTCAGTGCCGATCGGGGTAAGTCCTGAGGGCCTCAGGGGCGCGGCAGCAACGCCTCGAGCAACGGCCGGCGCCACTGCAGCGACAGCGGCTCCAGCACACCGAAACTCGACGCCAGCTCCCAGTAGGCCCAGGAGAAGCCGCGCGCCTCGGCCTGCTCGCGCACCGCGCGCGTCCAGGCGATGCGGGTGGCCTGATCGGCCCGCGAATAGGCGCCGAACTCGCCCAGCAGCACCGGCCGCTTCTCGCGCTCGGCCCAGCGCTGCACGCGGTCGAAGTCGTCGCGCAGCTTCCTTGTCTGCGCCGACGTGCCGCTCCAGGTGGTGCCCACCCATGCGCCGGCGCCGCTGACCCACTCGGCGCCCTGGTGGGTCACCGCCATCGGCTCGTAGTAGTGGAAGGTGGCGATCAGGTTGCGGTCGTCGGCCGGCAACTTCAGGTCTTCCAGCGCCGGGCCGCTGTTCCAGTCGCCACCGCCGACGATCAGCGTGCGCTGCGGGTTGCTGGCGCGGATGACCGGCAGCACGGCGGCAAGCGCCTCGTTCCAGCGTTCGCGCGTCAGTTCGCGGTTGGGTTCGTTGAGCAGTTCGAACAGCACCGTCTGCGGTGCGTCGCGGTAGTGCTCGGCCACCTGCCGCCAGATGGCAAGGAAGCGCTCACGTTCGGCGGCGGGCTCGAGCATCATGTTGGCGTAGTGATGCATGTCGAGCACGATCGCCAGCTTGTGCTTCAGCGCCAGCTGCACGATGCCGTCGACCCGCTCGAAGAAGTCCGGCGCGATGCGGTAGGGCGGCTGGATGCCGGCGCGCGCGTCCCAGCGCACCGGCAGGCGGATGGCGGTGAAGCCGGCTTGCGCCGTCAGGGTGATGAACTCGTCGCGCAGCATCGGCCCGGCCATGCCCTCCCGGGCGTGGTCGAGCATGTTGCCGAAGTTGATGCTGCGCTCCAGCAGCCGGTTGCAGCTGGCGGCCTGCTCGGCCGGCGGCTGCCCGGTGCTGCAGGCGCACGCCGCGCCCGCCACCGACATGGCGAACAACCACACCAGCGATTTCATCCAGGTCGGTGTCCGTGCCATGGTGTCCTTTCGGGCGAAGCGCCTGCCGGCGAGGCAAGTGAAGAATCTGTGAAAACGATATCATGCGAAACACGGCATGCACAATCGGTGCGACACCTCCCGATCCTCGACCCGTGGCAGCGACCTCCGACACCGACACCCCGCCTTCCACCATCACGGTCCTGGACGTCGCCCGCGAAGCGGGTGTCTCGCCGAGCACGGTGTCGCGCATCCTCAACGGAACGGCGCGGGTCACCTCCGACAAGCGGCAGGCGGTGGAGGAAGCGATCCGCAAGCTCGACTTCCGCCCCAACCTGTTCGCGCGCAGCCTGAAGACCGGCACGACGATGACGGTGGGCATCCTGACGCAGGACGTCGAGAGCCCGTTCTACGGCCGCGCGATGAAGGGCATCGAGGCCGGCCTGACCGGCACCGGCTATGCGCCGATCATCGTCAGCGGCCACTGGAACGCCGACGAGGAAGCCGAGCGCGTGCGCCTGCTGATGGCGCGGCGCATCGACGGCCTGGTCATCCTCACCGGCCACCTCGACGACCGGCAGATCGCCGAGTTCGCGCGCCATCAGCCGATCGTCGTCACCGGCCGGCACCTGGACGCGCCGCAGGTGCGCGCCTTCGCGTTCGACCAGGAGGGCGGTGGCTACCTCGCCACGCGCCACCTGCTCAGCCTCGGCCACCGCAGCATCGCCCACATCGCCGGCCCGGCCGACCACACCGACGCCACCGAGCGCCGCGCCGGCTACGAGCGCGCGCTGCGCGAGGCCGGGGTGCCGCTGCGCCCGGAGCTGGTCGTGCAGGGCGACTTCATGGAAAGCGGCGGCCTGCTGGCGATGAACCGGCTGCTCGACAGCGGCCAGCCCTTCACCGCGGTGTTCGCCGCCAACGACCAGACCGCCTTCGGCGCGCGCATGGCGATGTACCGGCGCGGCGTGCGCGTGCCCGACGACGTGTCCATCCTCGGCGTCGACGACCTGCCCGGCGCCGCCTACGCGACGCCGCCGATGACCACCATCCGCCAGCCGATCTACGAGCTGGGGCTGGCCGTCGCGCAGGCGCTGCTGGGCATGCTCGGCCACCCCGTGGCGCAGACGCCGGTGCCGCCGCTGGAGCTGGTGGTGCGCGAGACGACGCGCCGGCTCTGACGGCGCGAGCGCGCCAGCCGCTCAGGCGCGTTCGCGCGCCACCGCGTTCTCGATCTGCTCCTGCACCCGGCGCACGCCGCGCACGACCAGCAGCGGATCGAGCTCGGCTTGCGGCGCGACCTTGCCGGCCACCGCATCGAGCGTGTCCGGGTCGGTCATCAGCGCGTTGGCCAGCGCCGAGATGGCGCAGATCGCACGGCGCGGCACCTGCATCGGCAACTGCAGCGTGGCGTTGACCATCACGTGGTAGCGCACGCTGTTGACCGCCGCCGGCGCGAGGCCCCAGGTCTCGCACAGCGCGGCGCCCAGCGCGTCATGGCTGACGCCGAACTCGTCCTGCTCGAGCAGCAGCAGGTCTTCATCGCTCTCTGCGGCGCGCAGCAGCGGCCGATAGCGCTCGCTCGCGTGGCGGAACAGCACCGCCTTGCCGCACTCCTCGAACAGCCCGGCGGAGTGGGCCGCCCAGGGGTCGACGCTGAGCGCCATGCCGATGCGGCCCATCAGCAGGCCGCGCACGCTGGCACGCTCCCACACCGGGTCGAGCTCGGGCGCAGTCGGGAAGACGGCCTTCAGGCCCATCTCGAAGGTGACGGCCGCGACCTCGCGCGTGCCCAGGTAGGTGATGGCCTGCTGCACGCTCTGCACGCGGCCGGACAGGCCGTAGAGCGAGGAGTTCACCGCCTTCAGCACTGCCGAGGCGAGCGCCATGTCGCTGGTGACCAGCGCGCTGAGCGCCTGCAGGTTGACATCGTCGTCGGCCAGCAGCAGCGACAGCTTGACCAGCGCCTCGGGCTGGGCCGGAACATCGATGTTCAGGGATCGCAGTTGGGGATCGACGGGCATGGGCGACTCGCAGGCAAGACTCGGGCTCCTGCAGTCATGCTAGTCACGCCGACCGGCGGCGAGGGGCGGAAATGGCCGCGGTTCGTGGCGCAATTGGCCGATCGGCACACTTCGCGGGCGGCAGCGCTGCTCAGCGGAAGAATGCGTCCCACCCCGTCTTGGCGATCAGCGCGGTGACCACCACGATGAAGGCCACGCGCACGAAGCCGGCGCCGTGGCGCAGCGCCAGCCGCGTGCCGATCAGGCTGCCGGCCACGTTGGCGACCGCCAGCACCGCGGCCACATGCCACCACACGTGGCCCTTGGCGGCCAGCAGAAGCAGCGCCGACGCATTGGTGGCCGTGTTGAGCAGCTTGGCGCTGGCCGAGGCGTTGAGGAAGTCGAAGCCGAGCAGGCGCACGAACAGGAAGACGAAGAAGCTGCCCGCGCCGGGGCCGAAGAAGCCGTCGTAGAAACCCACCGCCGCGCCGATCGCGCAGGCCAGCAGCGTCTGCGCGCTGCCGTGAAAGCGCGGCGCGTGATGGCGGCCGAGGTCCTTGCGCGCCAGCGTGTAGGCCAGCACGGCCAGCAGCACGATGGGCAGCGCCTTGCGCAGACCCTCGGGGCTGGCCAGCGTGAGCACCCACGCGCCGGCGAAGCTGCCCGCCAGCGCCGCACCGGCAGCCGGCAGCAGCGAGGCCCAGGGCAGTTGCACGCGGCGCGAGAACTGCCAGGTCGCCCAGGCCGTGCCCCAGATGCCCGAGCCCTTGTTGGTGCCCAGCAGCGTGGCCGGCGCCGCGCCGGGGTACATGCCGAACAGCGCCGGCACGAGGATGAGCCCGCCGCCACCGACGATCGCATCGACGCAGCCGGCGAACAGCGACGCCAGTGCGACGAGGGCCAGTTCGGTCATGGGAAGTGAAAAGGGCGCCAGATCGATGATCTGGCGCCCTTCGCATTTTGCATCGGCCGCTCGAGCGGCCTGTCGATGTGCGCAGCCGGCGTTGCCCGCGGTGCGCTCTTGCGTCTCCTCAGTCCCCCGCCCTGACGAGCACCCGGGGGTGCCTGCCGCGCAGTGGGCGAACTGTAGGCGGGCCGCTCGGCGCGTCGCAGCAGGACTTACCCTGCCCCGCTCAAGGCGGCGGGAAGGTCCCTGGGCACGGCGATCTGCACCCGCGTGCCCTCGCCCGGCATGCTGTCCACCCGCACCGTGCCGCCGTGCAGCTCGGCGATGCGCTTGACGATCGCCAGCCCCAGCCCCTTGCCGCCTTCACCGGTGGCCGGGGCCACGCTCTGCCGGGCCTGGTAGAAGCGGTCGAACAGGTGCGGCAGGTCGGCGGCGGCGATGCCCGGGCCGGTGTCGGCCACCGTCACCTCGAGCTGGCCGCCGGCGGCGCGGGCGGCGAGCGTCACCGCGGCCCCGGCGGGGCAGAACTTCAGCGCGTTGTCGAGCAGGTTGGCCACGGCGCGCTCGAACAGCTCGATGTCCAGCGCGGCGAATGCCGGCTCGCCACCCACCTCGTGCTCGACCACCAGGCGCACGCCCTGCCGCGCAGCACGATCGCCGAAGCGCAGTGCGATGTCGTCGAGCAGTTCGCCGGCGTCGACCGGCTCGCGGCGCAGCGCGAAGCTCGGTTCGTCGAGCCGCGCCAGGTCGCCGAGCGACTGCACCAGCCGCGCGGCGTTGCGCGTGTTGCGCAGCGCCACCTCCACCAGGCCCAGCTCCTCGGCACGCGCCGCCTCGCCCCGCCAGCGCACCTGCAGCGTCTCCAGGCAGGCGGCGGTGGCAGTCAGCGGCGAGCGCAGGTCGTGGGAGAGATTGCTGACGCCTTCGCGGCGGAAATGGTCGAGCCGGCGCAACGCCGCCCATTGACGCTGCAGCGTCTGCAGCATCATCGAGAAGGCCTCGGTGAGGCGGCCGAACTCGTCGCGCCCGGCCCGCGGCAGCAGCTCGCCGGGCTGGCCGCTCAGCCCCTCGTCGAGCCCGCGCGCGGACAGCGTCGCCACTGCGTCGGTCAGGCGCTGCAGCGGGCGGGTCACCGCCGCGATGATGAGCGCCGCGAACAGCGTGGTCAGCGCGACGATGCCGCAGATCAGCAGCAGCGCCGGCAGCGCCAGGCTGTTGCGCAGCGCCTCCCAGCGCGAGGCCGGCAGCGCGGCCTTGTGGCAGACGAGGTAGAGCCAGCCGGCTGCTTCGCCGTCGTTGCGGATGGTCGCGCGGCGCACCGGGCGCGCTGCGATCACCGCGCCGTCGTCCATGCGCTCGGGATCGTCGCCCATCACGTAGCGGTTGCCGCTGCGCCCCTCGGCGACGGCCGCCGCCTCGCGCACCGGGCCGAGCGCGACCTTGAAATCCGCCGGCAGCTTCGCATCGCCGCTGGTCACCAGCACCGTGCCCTGGGCGTCGAGCAGGTACAGCTGCGTGTCGGGCTCGTACAGCACCAGCCCGCGCAGCCAGCTGCGGAATTCGTCCGGCTGGCGCTGCTGCAGGTCGAGCAGGTCGTCGTACTGCGCGGTGATGCGCCCGAGGAAGGCATTGGCGCGCGTGAAGGCCGTCTCGTGCTCGAAGCGCTCGAAGGCGTAGAGCACCGCGGCGATGACGCCCAGCGCGGTGAGCAGGCCGGTGGCGACCACCGTCAGCGCCAGCTTGAGGCGAACGGTCATGACAGCCCCTCGGCCGACGGGTACGTCGGCCGATCCCCCGCGGGGATGCGGGCCGGCTTGGGAGCGGCCCGGCGCTCGGCCCGCAGCCGCGTCACGCGGTGGCCTCGCGCAGCTTGTAGCCGGCGCCGCGCACGGTGAGGATCAGCTCCGGCCGCATCGGGTCGGCCTCGAGCTTGTTGCGAAGGCGGTTGATGTGGGTGGTGACGGTGTGCTCGTAGCCGTCGTGGCTGTAGCCCCAGACGGCATCGAGCAGCTGCGCGCGCGAGAACACGTGACCGGGATGCGTCGCGAAGTGCAGCAGCAGGTCGAACTCCAGCGCGGTGAACTCGATCGCCTGGCCGCGGTAGCGCACCTGGCGCTTGGCCGGCTGGATCTCCAGCGCGCCGTGGCGGATCAGGTTCGCCGCGCTGGCCGGCTGCGCCTGTGCGGCGCGCAGCAGCTCGGCGCGGCGCAGCAGCGCCTTCACGCGGGCCAGCAGCTCGGCCAGCGAGAAGGGCTTGGTGAGGTAGTCGTCGGCGCCGAGTTCGAGGCCGAGCACGCGGTCGAGCTCGGTGGACTTGGCCGTCAGCATCAGGATCGGTGCGGCACTGCCGCGCGCGCGCAGCGCCTTGCAGACCTCCAGCCCGTCCAGCCCCGGCATCATCAGGTCGAGCAACAGCAGGTCGCGCGGCTGCGCGGTCTGCTCGGCCAGGGCGGCAGCGCCGTCGGCCACCGCCGTGACCTGGTAGCCGGCATTGCGCAGGTTCAGCACCAGCAGGTCGCGGATGTCGGCCTGGTCCTCGGCGACGAGGATGGCGACGGGCGTGGGCAGGGGCGACGACATGCATGGATTGTCGGTCCGCGAGGTGGCGAACTTACGCCGATGTGATCTTGGCGTGATGTTCGGTGAGGGTGGCGCGAGGTAGCCCGGCCACAGTCACCGCATCGACACCGACCCGGAGCCCACCGATGAACGCCGTCCTCGCCGCCCCTGCTGCCGCCCCGCTGCCCATCGCCATCGACTGGGCCGAGATGGTCTCGCACCGCGATGCGCTGGTGCGCTTCGCGCAGCGCCGGCTGCTCGACCCGGTGCTGGCCGAGGACGTGGTGCACGACGTCTTCGAGGCGGTGATCTCCGGCCGGGCCGCCTTCGCCGGCCGCTCGGCGCTGCGCTCCTGGCTGACGGCGATCCTGAAGCACAAGATCGTCGACCTGGTGCGCCAGCGTGCGCCGCTGCACAGCCTGCACCAGGGCGTGGACGACGACGAATCGGACACCAGCCTCGACATCGAGTGCCCGCAGCCGCGGCCCGACGAAGTGGCCGAGCAGCGCGAACGGCTGGCGCAGACGATGTCGCGCATCGCGACGCTGCCGGCAGGCCTGCGCGACGCTGTGCAGCTGCGCCTGCTGCAGGACCGCGATACCGACGAGGTCTGCGCTGCGCTCTCGATCAGCGAGGACAACCTGTTCGTGCGCCTGCATCGGGCGCGCCGCCAGCTGTCCGCCTGAGCGCCGCGGCGGCGCTGCAAACCGTTACCAAGGGCCGCTCAGGCCTGTGCGCGGCGGGTCGAAAACCGGGGCATCACCCGCGGCGCGTGATGCATGTCGAGGCCGCATCGTCATCCGTCCGACCAGGAGCCTCCATGCCCGCCATCGCCGCCACCACCGCCCCCCGCACCGCACCGACCGAGCTCGTCGCCACGCCGACGCGAACCCAGCGCCACCGCTGCGAGCACCGCGACGAGGAGGACAGTGACGGCGCGCGCCGCGCCGAGGCGCCGGCCCGGCGCGGCAATGCGCTGGTCTCGGCGATGATGAGCGCGCTGAAGGAGCTGATGCCCGCCTCGACGGCCGAGGCGGAGGACGGCGCGGCCCTGAAGGACAGCGCGATGGCCTTCGCACACGAGCTCGTCGATGCCCTGCGCAGCAGCGGCCGTGGCATGGCGCTCGGCCATGCGCACCACCCCCATCGGCATGGCGGCGACCGGCATGGCGGCTACGACAACCTCGCCCAGCGCCTGGACCGGCTGGCCGCGCAGGTCGATGCGCCCGCGGCGGCGGCCACCGGCACCACGACGATCAGCGCCAGCCTGAGCAGCGCGTCGTTCAGCGCCAGCGTCGATGGCGACACCGCCAGCGCCTCGCTGTCGGTGACCACGCTGCAGATCGACCTGACCCAGCAGACCGCGATGGCGAGCACCGAATCGCCGCTGCAGGCGGCGTTCCGGAAGCTGTTCGAGGCACTGCAGCCGGCCTCTGCCCCGGGCACGCCCGCGGGCGAGGCGGCGGCGAGCAGCAGCCTGTCGAGCTTCCTGCGACAACTCGCCGGCGCACTGCGCGGCAGCGACGACGGCAGCGCGATGCAGACGCCCACGCGCGGCGGACTGCTCAGCCTCGCAGCCTGAACGCCGCCGAGCCGGCATCATCGGCGCGGTCCA
Organism: Variovorax sp. YR752; assembly: GCF_943372545.1. Taxonomy (NCBI): domain Bacteria; kingdom Pseudomonadati; phylum Pseudomonadota; class Betaproteobacteria; order Burkholderiales; family Comamonadaceae; genus Variovorax; species Variovorax sp. YR752. The sequence goes on from NZ_CALRZC010000180.1 coordinate 8,124, forward strand.
GCCAGCGCGCCGCCTCGGCCGGCGCCAGCGGGCGCGCGTACAGATAGCCCTGCATCACGCTGCAGCCGGCGGCACGCACCGCCTCCGACTGCGCCGGCGTCTCCACACCCTCGGCGATCACGTCCAGATCCAGCGTCACGGCGAGATCGCAGATCGCCTTGACCACCGCGGTGGCGTCGGCCGCGGGCAGCGGCTCGACCAGCGAGCGGTCGATCTTCACCGTTCGCAGCGGCAGGCTGCGCAGCATGTTCAGCGACGAGAAGCCGGTGCCGAAGTCGTCCAGCGCGACCTCGATGCCGTGCGAGCGCAGCAGCGCGATGCGGCCGCGCGCCTGCTCCATGTGGGTGACCGCCACGCTCTCGGTGATCTCCAGCGACAGCAGCGTGGGCGGCACGCCGTGGCGGCGCATCGCCTGCAGCACGTCGTCGGTGAAGCCCGGGTCGAGCAGCTGCAGCGGCGACACGTTCACCGCCACCGGCACGGCATGGCCGTACTCGGCGCGCCAGCGCTCGATCTGCAGGCACGCCAGTTCGAGGATGAGCTTGCCCAGCTCGCGGATCTGCCCGGTGCGCTCGGCCGCGGGCACGAACTGCAGCGGGCCGATGCGGCCGATGCCCGGGCGGTCCCAGCGCACCAGCGCCTCGAAGCCGACCAGCACCGGCGGCCGCGCCGCGCTGCGGATCTCCACCTTGGGCTGGTAGACGAGGCTGAACTCCTCGTTCTTAAGCCCGGCGCGCAGCGCCTGCTCGGCCAGCAGCGTGGCGCCCGAGCCGCGCTCGAAGCGCTCCTCGGCGAACTGCAGCGAGGTGCCTGGCACATGCTTGGCCTCGTGCATCGCGGCGTTGGCGGCACGCAGCAGCGCCTCGGCGCCGCGGCCGTTGGCCGGGTGCAGCGCCACGCCGATCGACGCGTCGAGGAAGAACTCGTGCCCCGGCAAGGCCAGCGGCTGGGCGAGCAGGCCCTGCACCCGCTGCGCCACCTCGCGCGCGCTGCGCTCGCTGTCGTCGGCCGCCGCGAGCAGCGCGAACTCGTCTTCGCCCAGGCGCATCGTCTCGGCCAGGCCGCCCAGCGTGCCGGCCAGGCGCGCGGCCAGGGCACGAAGCACATCGTCGCCGACCGGGTGGCCATGGGCCTCGTTGAACAGCTTGAAGCGGTCGACGTCGAGCAGCAGCAACGCGAAGCCGGTGCCGTTCGCGCACAGCTCGCGCAGCCGCGCCAGCAGCGCGCTGCGGTTGGGCAGGCCGGTCAGCTCGTCGTGTGTGGCCTGGTGCAGCAACGCAGTGGTGGCGTCGTGCTGCGCGGTTTCGTCGCTGATCACCACCTGCTCGGCCGGGGCGCCGTCCCAGTCGATGCGCCAGGCCGAGAAGCGCAGCCGGATCGGCGTGCCGTCGAAGCGGAAGCGCTGGCCCGACCAGCTGGCCCGCTCGAGTTCGCCGGCGATCAGCTGGCGATGGCGTTCGCGCCCGGCAGAGCGCTCGGCCTCGGGCATGGTCGCCTCGCGCCACAGCGTGTGCACCTCGTCCAGCGAGTTCAGCCCGTAGATGCGCAGCATCGCCGGGTTGGCATAGAGCAACCGCTCGCCTCGCACCACGGCCACGCCCTGGTGCGAGTGCTCGGTCAGCCGCGTGAAGCGCTCGCGCGCCTGCAGCGAGGCCTCGGCCGAGCGGCGCCCGGCCGCATGCAGCAGCGCCAGGCCGATGCCCATGCGCAGCAACGCACCGGCCAGCGACTGCCGCTCGATCACCGCATCGCCGAAGAAGAAGATCTGGAACTGGTTGAGCGCCAGCAGCACCAGCAACAGCCCCGAGATCCGCTCGGCGCCGCCGCGCCCCCACAGCCAGGCCGCTGCCGCCGCGCCGACCAGCAGGTTGAGCAGCGCCGGCATGGCCAGCGCGAAGGGCGCGCCCAGCGGCAGCAGGCCGAGGCCGATGACGGCGAGCACGGCCGTGCCAAGACGCTGCCGCCGGCGCGTGAATGGCCGGTCCGCGAGGTGGCCGACACCCATCGCAATCAGCCCGGCAGACAACAGCGCGACCGCGACCAGCGTGACCAGTCCGGCCGTGCGCAGCGCCGGCACACCGCCATCGGTCATCAGCTGGTAGGCCGGCGGCAGCGCCGCGTGCAGCAGGAAGGCCAGGCCGACCATGCGCAGGAAGGCCTGCGAGCGGTCGCGCTGCCAGGCCAGCAGCAGCGCGCCGCCGAAGGCCAGGCAGATGGCGACGTTGGCGAGGTAGACCGGGTGGGTCACGTCGGGAGCGTCGGCGTCAGCGCCGGGCCTGCACGATCCACTGCGCCGCCCGCTCCGCGATCATCAGCGTCGGCGAATTGGTGTTGCCGCTGGTGATGGTCGGCATGATGCTGGCGTCGGCCACGCGCAGCCCGGCCACGCCGTGCACGCGCAGCTGCGCGTCGACCACCGCGCCCGGATCGCTCGCCGGGCCCATCTTCGCGGTGCCGACCGGGTGGAAGATCGTCGTGCCGATGTCGCCGGCCAGGCGCGCGAGTTCCTCGTCGCTGCGGAACTGCACGCCGGGCTTGTATTCGCGCGGCTGGTACTTCGCCAGCGCCGGCTGTGCGGCGATGCGCCGCGTCAGCCGCAGCGACTCGGCGGCGATGCGGCGGTCCTCGTCGGTCGACAGGTAGTTCGGCGCGATGCTCGGCGCGTCGGTGGCGTTCGGCGTGCGGATCTGCACCGCGCCGCGGCTGGCCGGGTTGAGGTTGCACACGCTGGCGGTGAAGGCGGGAAAGCGGTGCAGCGGCTGGCCGAAGGCGTCCAGCGACAGCGGCTGCACGTGGTACTCGAGGTTGGCGTGCGGCTGCGACGGGTCGCTCTTCGTGAACGCGCCGAGCTGCGACGGCGCCATGCTCATCGGCCCGCTGCGCTTGAACAGGTATTCGAGGCCGATGCGCGCCTTGCCCCACCAGGAGTTGGCCAGCGTGTTCAGCGTGGTCACGCCATCGACCTGGAAGACGGCGCGGATCTGCAGGTGGTCCTGCAGGTTGGCGCCGACACCCTCGAGCGCATGTTCGACGCGGATGTCGTGCCGCTGCAGCAGGCCGGCCGGCCCGATGCCGGAGAGCTGCAGGATCTGCGGCGTGCCGATCGCGCCGGTGGCCAGGATCACCTCGCCGCCGTCGGCCAGGCGCGCCTGCACCGGCGCGCCGCCGCCTTGCGGCAGGATCTCGATGCCGACGGCGCGGCGCGAACCGTCCCACGAACCCCCGCTGTCGCGGTGCGCCAGCAGCAGCCGCGTGATCTGCGCGCCGGTCCAGACCTGCAGGTTGTCGCGCTCCTGCACCGGGCGCAGGAAAGCCTTGGTCGCGTTCCAGCGCACGCCGGCGCGCTGGTTGACCTCGAAGTAGCCCACGCCTTCGTTGTCGCCGCGGTTGAAGTCCTCGCAGGCCGGAATGCCCGCCTGCTGCGCGGCCAGTGCGAAGGCGTCGAGGATCTCCCAGCGCAGGCGCTGCTTCTCCACCCGCCACTCGCCGCCGGCACGCTCGCCGCTCGGGTCGAAACCCGGCGCGGCGTGGAACGCGTCGGCGCCCTTGTGGAAGTCCTCGTGCTTCAGGAAGTAGGGCAGGCACTCGGCCCAGCTCCAGCCCGCGTTGCCGAGCGCGCCCCAGTGGTCGTAGTCACGCGCCTGGCCGCGCATGTAGATCATGCCGTTGATGCTCGAGCAGCCGCCCAGCACCTTGCCGCGCGGGTAGCGCAGCGAGCGCCCGTTCAGCCCTGGGTCGGGGTCGGTCGCGTAGAGCCAGTCGGTGCGCGGGTTGCCGATGCAGTAGAGGTAGCCGACCGGGATGTGCACCCAGACGTAGTCGTCGTTGCCGCCGGCCTCGACGAGCAGCACGCGCTTGCTCCTGTCCGCGCTGAGGCGGTTGGCCAGCAGGCAGCCGGCCGTGCCGGCGCCACAGACGATGTAGTCGTAGCGGTTCTCGCTCATCCCTGCCCTTGTGTGATGGGCGCGATGATAGGAGAGCGGCTCAGCGCGGCAAGGGCGGAAGCGGCTCGACCGCGCCGCCGGGCTCGGCCGGGGTGTGCGCCACGTTGAGGACCATGGAAACCATCACGAAGTAGCCGACCAGCGCCGTCAGCTCGACCACGCCGCGCTCGCCGAAGCGTGCGCGCATCCGTTCGTAGCTCGTGTCGCTGACGCCGTGGTGGGCGAGCAGCTCGGTGCAGAAGTCGTGCGTCAGCGCCTCGTCCTCGTCCATGTCGTCGGGGCGGCGACCCTCGCGCAGTGCCGCGATGCTCGCTGCGCTGGTGCCTGCCTTGGCCGCCGCGGCCGCGTGCACCGCCCACTCGAACTGCTGTGTCCAGGCGCGCGCGACGATCAGCGTGGCGAACTCGTTGACCCGCGCCGGCAGCACGCTGTCGAAGCGCAGGTATTCACCGAGCTTGCCGATGCGCTGCAGCAGCACCGGGCTGCGCAGCAGCGGGATGAATGGGCCCTTCACCGCCTTGCGCGGGCCGGCGATCAGTTCGTCGGCGGCAGCGCGCTGGGCGTCGTCGAGTCGTTCGTAGGGCAGGGGCGGAAGGCGGTCGTTCATGCGGATCTTTGTCAACGCACACTGTCAACGCACACTGCCCGCGAGCGCCGGGAACAGCTTGACCAGGCCGTCGCTCATCACCTCGACCGCCAGCGCGGCGAGGATCAGGCCCATCAGGCGCGTCATCACGTTGATGCCGGTCTGGCCCAGCACCTTCGCGATGCGGCCGGACAGGCTGAACGCGACCCACACCGCCAGCGCGATGACCACGCCGTAGCCGACCAGCACCGCGAGCTCCCACCAGTGGCGTGTCTTGTCGGCGTAGATGACCATGGTGGAGATGGTCGCCGGCCCGGTCAGCAGCGGGATGGTCAGCGGCACGATGGCGATGCTGTCGCCGGCATCGACCTTGGTGTTGCCCTCGCTCACGTCTTCCTTGCGGCCCTCGGCCGGCTGGGCGTTGAGCATCTGAAGCGAGGAGATCAGCAGCAGCATGCCGCCGCCGACCTGGAACGAGGCCAGCGAGATGCCGAAGAACTCGATGATCTTCAGGCCCGCCAGCGCGCTCACCGCAATGACGCAGAACGCACTGAATGCGGACACCCGGATGGTGCGCTGGCGTTGCTCGCGGCTGAAACCCTGGGTGAAGTGGATGAAGAAAGGGATAACCCCGATCGGGTTGACGATCGCCAGCAAGGCGATCAACGGCTTGAAGAGGTCCATGCGCACATCCTAGGCTGGGCGCGGTCTGGCGCTCTGCGACAGGGCGCGGCAAACGTCAGCCCGAAAACAACACTTTCTCGCTTGACTCGGTGCGCACTTTTGCGCAGTTCACTTATATTCGCCAGTCTGTGTATGGACGCGGCGCCTTCGCTTGAATGGTTCACGATGGGTAGAAGCTCCACATGGTCTGCAGGAAATGGAAAGGGGCTCTCCCATGGGCAACAAACTCTACGTCGGTAATCTCGCCTACTCGATCCGCGACGAAGATCTTCAACAGTCGTTCTCGCAATTCGGTACGGTGACGTCCGCGAAGGTCATGATGGATCGCGACACCGGCCGTTCGAAGGGCTTCGGCTTCGTCGAGATGGGTTCGGACGCCGAAGCGCAATCCGCGATCAACGGCATGAACGGCCAGCCGCTCCAGGGCCGCGCCCTGGTGGTCAACGAAGCCCGTCCGCGCGAAGAGCGTCCGGGCGGCTTCGGCGGTGGCGGCGGCCGCTCCGGTGGCGGCGGCTACGGTGGTGGTGGCGGCTACGGCGGCGGCGGTGGTGGCGGCTACGGCGGTGGTGGCGGTGGCCGCTCCGGCGGTGGCGGCGGCTACGGCGGTGGTGGCGGCAGCCGCTCCGGCGGTGGCGGTAGCTACGGCGGTGGCGGCGGCAGCCGCGGCGGCTACTGAGTCCTCGCCGATTCGTTGAAGAAGGCGGGTGCGAAAGCACACCGCCTTTTTTTTTGCCCGGCCCGGCTCACGGCATCACTGTCCGAACTCGAACGAGACCTTCGCGAACAGCTCGTTCTCGACCTGGCGCGCCTGGCCCGGCGCGGGACGGCCGGTCTGCCGGCTGAGCCCCATGCTGAGATTGCGGCCGAGGCCGAAGCGGCGCAGGAACACCAGCGAGGTGGTCTGGCCGCGCAGGTCGGCCGCGGGCACGCTCTCGCCGGTGCCCGGCCGCACGAAGCGTGTGCCCTGCCAGACGGCGCGCAGCGAGTCGCGCGCATCGAGGTGAAGCACGAGCAGCCACTGCAGCGCGGTGTCGGTCAGTGCGCGGCGGCCATCCGGTGCGGCGATGCGGTTCTGCTCGAGGCGCTGTTCACTCTCCAGCCACAACGCACCGAGTGGCGCACGCAGGTTCAGCTCGAGCAACAGCTCGCTGCCGCGGCCGACACGATCGGCCTCGACGTCGAGCCGCCGCCCGACGGTGCTCTCGACATGCAGCTTGGTCAGCCACGGCACCGGGTTGACGCTGTAGCTCGCGGCGATCGCCGGCACCGAGCGCAGCGGCGTGTCGCTGCGCGCGCGTTCGGCGTCGAACTGCGCATGCACCCAGGCCTCGGTGTTGCGCGACGCGGCCAGCCAGATGCCGGCGTGCGCATAGCGGCCGATGGTCTGGCCGCCGGGCACATCGTGGTCGGCCACGGTGCTCTTGTGCTGCATCCACAGGTAGGTCTCGAACTCGTGCGCCGAGAAGGCCAGCGGCCCCGGCACCGCGACCTCGCCCCAGCGGCGGATCAGTTCGGTCTGCAGCACGCGCGCGCCGGCCTGCTCGACGAAGCCGTTGTCGTTGCGAAAGCGCGGGCTGACCTCGGTGGCCTCGGCGGTGAGGTTCCAGCCGGGCACACGCATCCACCACGCGGCGTTCAGATGGTGGCCGCTGCGGCCCGGGCTCGTGTCGCCGTCGCGGCTGCGGGAGCTCATCGCGCGGGCACGCCATTGCTGCTCGTCGCTCGGCCGCCAGACCATGTCGACACCGGCGACGCGATTGCTCGCGCCACCGTCGCTCTCGTCGCGCTGCGACAGCAGGGTGCCGGCCGTGAACGACTCGCCATGCCAGCGACCGCGCAGCAGCGTGGCCTGCGAGCGGCGGTCCTGCAGCAGCACGTCGGTGGCGTAGGGCCCCGGGCGCAGCAGCAGGCCGCCGCCGTCGTCGCGCAGCGACAGCGCGGTGGCATCGGCGCGAGTGCCGCGCCAGGTGGCGCGCAGGCCCCAGCCCGGATCGGTCACCGAGCGCGAGTAGAACGCCGCCAGCGGCAGGTCGATGACGTCGGTGCTCTCGAGGAAGAACGGCCGCTTCTCCGGCACGCTCAGCGCGAAGCGCGTGTTGCCGGCGAGCTGCGGCACGTCGAGCTCGACCTGCGAGAAGTCGGGGTTTAGCGTCGCGTCGAATACCCAGTCGGCACGCGGGCGCCACTTGATCTCGGCGCCGAGCGCACCGCGCGACTCGCGCTGCGTCGCCAGGCCGTCGCTGCGCCGTGTCGAGCGCAGTGTCAGCTCCGGGCGCACCGACAGCAGCCCATGCGAGCGCACCCGCTCGGCGATGTCCTCCAGCCCGGCGATCGGCTGCAGCTCGGCGATGAAGTTCAGCGCGTCCTTGGTCAGCGGCGCCGACAGCAGCAGGATGCTCGACTCGCGCGGGATGCTGCGCGCGGCCATGATGCGCCACGGCGCGCCGCCCTCGTACGGGTAGCGCAGCGTCATCAGCGGCAGGCGCAGCTCGACGCTGTAGCCGTCGGCCAGGCGCTGCGTCGCGGCGTCGACCTCGAAGTCGGGTGCGAAGTCCTCGGTGTCGGTGGCGGCGATGAACATGCCGTCGGCCACCACGCCGGCAGCGTTGATGCGCACGAACTGCGCCGAGCGCCGCGTGCCGACCGGGTCGATGACCACCGAGACGAAGTCCTGGTCGCGCAGCACCTTGTCGCGGCGCATCAGCGGCGCGCGGATCTCGTCCGGCCGCGGGTCCCAGGCGCGGATGCCGACCACCAGCGCATGCTCCTCGACGACGATCTGCATCGTCGTGCGATAGCCCTCGGGCACCGGCTGGCGGTCGCGCGGCAGGTATTGCACGAAGGCATCGTGCACCGGGGCGGATTGCCAGGCGGCTTCGTCGAGCCGGCCGTCGATGCGCAGCGGCGGGGTGTCGGCGGCAGGCCGGAAGGCTTGCGGCTGCGCGGACACACCACTGGCGGCCACGCCCAGCGCCAGGGCAAGCATCTGCATCCATCGCCGGACCCGCGGCCGGCGGGCAAAGTTGTCTCTCATGTCGAACTTTCGCGGACGACACGGCGCAGCGGCTCGTGGCCGCGGGCCATGCGGTGATTCGATGGGCCGCGCGCGGGCGCTGCGGCCGGGGTGCCGGGTGGGTCGAAGCGACCGTGCCCGGCGAGCGCCATTCAGGCGATGCGAATGTCAGTCATGGGAGAACCTCCTTGTCGCCGGCGGCTTGTGCTGCGCCTTGTGGCGACCGCTGCGTGCGGTGCGCGCGAGTGTAGAGGCGGCTACTCGCCTTGTCGATGCTTGCGCGGCCGGCCAGCGAGCGCGCGGTCGAACAGGCCGTTGGGCAGCAGCCGCAGCAGCTTCGCCACCACGCCCATCTGCCACGGAATGACGCGGTAGCTGGTGCCCGCAGCGATGGCGCGGAAGGCCTGGTCGGCAAATGCGTCGGCACTCATCAGGAAGGGCATGCTGTAGCGGTTCTGGCGCGTCAGCGGCGTGTCGATGTAGCCGGGCAGCAGCGTCACCACCTTCACGCCGCTCGGGCGCAGCTCGCCGCGCAGGCTCTCGCAGTAGCTGATCACCGCGGCCTTGCTGGAGCAGTAGGCGCCGTGGCCCGGCAGGCCGCGGATGCCGGCCACGCTGGCGATGCCCACCAGCGTGCCGCTGCCGCGCTGGCGCATCGCACGCATGAAGGGGTGGAAGGTCGCGGCCACGCCGATCACGTTGGTCTCGTAGGTGGCGCGCATCACCTCGAGGTCGTCGAAGACCTCGGTGTCGATGCCCACGCTGATGCCGGCGTTGGCGATCACCACGTCGGGCACGCCCTGCGCGGCGATGCAGGCGCGGCCGGCGGCCTCGATGGCGGCGAGGTCGCGCACGTCGGCGGCGTACACGCCCGCATCGGCGCAGCCCTGCGCCTGGGCCCAGGCGCGCACCTC
>NZ_CALRZC010000181.1:0-17202 GCF_943372545.1 Variovorax sp. YR752
ATCCGCCATCGCGTGGCCGAGCTGGCCGAGGGTCAGGTGCCCAACTTCAACGTCGCTCAGGCGCAGCTCGCCGAGGTCAACCGCAGCGACGAGCGCCGCGTGCAGCCGCTGCTGCGGCCGGGCCGCACGCCAGGCACGGTGGAGGTCGAGCTGAAGGTGACCGACGAACTGCCGCTGGAGGCGACGGTCGAACTGAACAACCGCCATGCCGCCGACACCACGCCGTGGCGTCTGCAGGGAACGCTGCGCTATGCCAACCTGTGGCAGCTCGACCATGCGCTGGCCGTCACCGCGATCACCGCGCCGGCCGAGCCGAAAGAGAGCCAGGTGCTGTCGATGACCTACACCGTGCCGCTGCCCTCGCAGCGCACGCTGGTCGGCTACCTCGTTGCCAGCGACAGTACGCTCGAGCCGCTGGGTGCCGCCACCGTGTTCGGCAAGGGCATCACCGCCGGCCTGCGCTGGGTGCATCCGCTGGCGGTGTCGCCGGCACAGGGTTCGCACAGCGTCACGCTCGGCGCCGACTACAAGAACCTGCGCGAGCGCATCGAGTCGGCCGGCGTCGACGCGCTGTCCACGCCGCTGCGCTACATGCCCTTCCTGGCCGCCTACAGCGGCCTGTGGCAGGAGGGCGCCGAGCAGACGCAGCTGAACCTCACCGCCACCTTCGGCCTGCGCCGACTGCTGCAGCGGGATGTCGAGTGCCCCGGCAACATCGGCCCGGTCGACCAGTTCGCCTGCAAGCGCCAAGGTGCGGACGGCGGCTTCTCCACGCTGCGCCTGGACTGGCGGCACAACCGGCCGGCGCCGTGGATCGGCGGTGCGCTCGGTCTGCGCCTGGGCGGTCAAGTGGCGTCGCAGCCGGTGCCCAGCAGCGAGCAGTTCAGCGCCGGCGGTGCCGAGACAGTGCGCGGCTACCTGGAGGGTGAGGGCTCGGGCGACCACGGCCTGCTGGGTTCGCTGGAGTGGCGCAGCAGCAACCTGATGCCCGCCCGCGAGGCTGCCGAGCCTGCGGTGCTGAACACGGTCAACCTGATCGGCTTCGTCGACGTGGCGCGCCTGTACACGCTGCTGCCGACCGCCGGGCAGGCGGCGCGCACGCCGCTGGCCGGCACCGGCTTCGGACTGCGCGCGCAGGCCTGGCGCCGCTGGAATGCCGAGCTCGACTTCGCCTGGCCGCTGAAGGCCACCTCCCGCACTCCCGACCGCGACGTGCGTGTGCACGCCCGCCTGGTCGGCACCTTCTGAGCCCGAGACCATGCGCAGCCGTTCATCCGCCTCCAAGCTCGCCAACCCCGGACTCACGCGCCTGGCGATGGCGCTGGCGGCGATCTGGCCGCTGCAGTCGGTCGGCCAGACGGCGGCCCGCCCGGCGGTGCCGATGCCCAACGTGGTGCCCGTGCCGGCCACGGCCTGGCGCATCTCGGGCAGCGGCGCAGCAGCACCGGTCAACACGCTCAACAACCGCGGCGGGGTCGATCAGTTGATCAACCAGACCAGCAACCGCGCGGTCTACCAGTGGAACAGCTTCGACATCGGCGGCGCCAGCAGCGTCGAGTTCCGCATGCCGGACGCGAGCAGCAGCGCGCTCAACCGCGTGCTCAACAGCACGCAGCCCAGCGCGATCTTCGGTTCGCTGAAGTCGAATGGGCAGGTCTACCTGCTCAACGGCAACGGCATCCTGTTCGGTGCCGGCGCGCGGGTCAATGTCGGCTCGCTGGTCGCGTCGACGATGAACATCGCGGATGCCGACTTCGCCAGCGGACTCACCGAGTCCATCTACGGCGCGCGCCCCAGCCTGTCTCTGGACCCGACCGTGCTCGGCGCGCCGGCCGTCGGCCCGGGCTTCGTCGAGGTGGCACAAGGCGCGAGCATCGTCAGCGCCGCCGGCGGCCGCGTCTTCCTGTTCGCCGAGCAGGTGAACAACGCCGGCCGTATCGAGACGCCGGGCGGGCAGACGGTGCTCGGTGCCGGCGACGCGATCTACCTGCAGGCGCCGACGGTCGAGCGCATCTACGCGTCCGAGGTCAACCCGCAGGTGCCGGCGGTGCGCGGCCTGCTCGTCGAGGTCGGTGGCAGCAACGGCACGGTGACCAACACCGGCGAGATCGTCACCGCGCGCGGCAACACCACGCTGGTGGGCATGGCCGTCAACCAGCTCGGCCGCATCAGCGCCACCACCAGCGTCAGCGAGAACGGCTCGGTGCTGCTGCTCGCGCGCGGCAATGCCAGCGCGGTGTCGGCGGGCGCGGAGATCACCAAGCGCGCCACCGAGGGCGGCACGCTGGTGCTCGGCGAAGGCAGCCGCATCGAGATCACCGCCGACACCTCGCTCGACAAGAACGGCAAGCCGCTGACCTCCACGGAGCAGTCCGCCTTCACCACCTCGCGCATCGAGATGGCCGGCAAGACGGTCGAGTTCCAGCGTGATGCCGAGGTGATCGCGCCCGGCGCGGCGATGCGCGTGCGCGCCGAGTCGGTGCCCGACTACGACCGTCCCACCGGCAGCCTGCAGGCGCTCGATGCCCCCGACACCGGCCGCCCCACGCGCGCCTTCGACCCGACGGCGCGCCTGATCCTCGGCGAGGGCGTGGTGATCGATGTCTCCGGCACCACCGACACGAAGGTCTCGGTGGCGCGCAACTTCGTCACCACCGAACTGCTCGGCGCCAGCGACCTGCGCGACGCGCCGCTGCAGAAGGACGGGCCGCTGTACCGCAGCCGCGTGACCTTCGACGTGCGCGACGACGCGCCCATCCTCGGCGACACCTCGAGCTACCTGAAGGGCATCGAGAAGACCGCCTCGGAGCGCCTGTCCGCCGGCGGCTCGGTGCTGCTGGAGAGCACCGGCGTGGTGGCCACGCATGCCAGCTCGGTGATCGACGTCTCCGGCGGCAAGGTGGACTACACCGCGGCGCAGGTCGCGCCGACCACGCTGGTCTCCGAGACCGGCCAGCGCTACACGCTCAACGACGCGCCGGCCGACCAGCGCTACACGCAGGTCAGCAACGTCGGCACCGGCAAGTACGACCGCTGGGGGCCGGTGGTGCAATGGACCGCCAACCCGCGCGGCCGGCTCGAGGAAGGTTATGCGGAAGGCCGCGCGGCAGGCAACGTGCGCATCCTCGGCAGCCAGGCCGTGCTCGATGGCCGGCTCGACGCCCACACGGTGGCCGGCGAGCGCCAGCGCAGCGGGCAGGACGCGCTGGCCGCCACCGGCCGGCTGCAGCTCGGCGTGGCCGGCAATGTCGACGGCACCGGGCTGCAGTCTGGCGTGCGCATCGTCGAATCGAGCGCGGCACAGACGGCGTTCTGGACCAACCCGATCACGGCCGCGCCCGCCGGGACCGAGACCACGCTGTCTGCGGCGATGCTGCAGGCCTCGGGCATCGGCTCGCTGAGCATCGGCAGCGACGGTGGCATCCGCAGCGATGCCGACGCCGACCTGTCGCTCGGCGACGGTACGAGCCTGACCCTCTACAACCGAGGCACGGCCGGCATCGAACTGGCGGGCGACATCGTCGCCAGCGGTGGCACCGTCAACGCGCAGACGGTCGGCAATCCCGGCGTGGTCGGCGCTGTCGCCGGCGACATCCGCGTGGCCGAGGGCACGACGCTGGACGTGGCCGGGCGCATCGTTAACCGCCAGCGTGACGGCGCCGCGGCGAGCGGACGTGTCGATGCCGGCAGCATCGCGCTGCGCTCCGGTGCCGGCCTGGCGGTCGGCGAGGGCGCGCTACTCGATGTGTCGGGTGGCGCTACCGTCGCCGCAGGAGGTGCGATCAGCGGCGGCAACGCCGGTGCGATCACGCTGAGCAGCTCGCTGTTGAACGAGCAGGCGCAGCGCTTCGAGCTGCAGGGCGAACTGCGTGGCGAGGCCATCGGCCGCGGCGGTAGCCTGACGCTGCGCGCGGCGCAGGTGCACGTCGGCGGCGATGCGGTCTCCGACCCGCTGCGCGGTGTGCTGTCGCTGGCGCCCTCGTTCTTCACGCAAGGCGGCTTCGGCAGCTATGACGTCGACGGCATCGTCTCGCTCGACGTGGCGGCCGGCACCACGCTGGCGCCGACGCAGCTCAACCGCATCGCCGGCGCCGCCACCCGGCTGGCGCCGACCGGTTCGCGCCTGGCGGACGTTGCGCCGCTGGGCACGTTGCCGGATGTGCAGCGCCGGCCGACGAACCTGACGCTGCAGTCCAGCGGCCAGGCCTCACGGGCCGAGAGCGGCGCGTTGAGCGTTGCCGAAGACGCCCGCATCGACATGGAGCCCGGCGCCAGCCTGACGCTGCGCGGCGCGCGCAGCGTGCTCGTCGACGGCACGCTCACTGCACCCGGCGGCACGGTGACGCTCACGCAGACCGGCACGGTCGGCGGCCTCGCCGCCGACGACGTGCTGCGCCTGGGCGAGAGCAGCCGGATCGACGTCTCCGGCCAGGTGCTGCGAGCACCGAGCACGGATGGCCTGGCGCGCGGCCAGGTGCAGGCCGGTGGCTCCATTGCACTGAACGCCGTGACGCTGGACTGGCGTGACGGCTCCGAGCTGCGGGCCGACGGCACACGCGCGCGCCTGGACGGCGGCACCAGCGGTGCGGCCTGGCCGGAAGGTCCGACCACCGTGGCCAGCAACGGCGGCAACCTGCGTGTGCGCATCGAAGCCGGCGGCGGCAGCGACAGCACGCTGGCCGGCAGCTTCTCGGCGCAGGCCGGTGGCGCCGGCGCGGGTGGCGGGGCGCTGTCCGTCGCGGTGGTGCAGACCGACAACAACGCCACGGCGCCGGCGCACACGCTGCGCCTGCAGGGCGAAGGCGCAGCGGCGGCGGCAGACCCGAACCGCAAGACCGTGACGCTGGGCAGCGAGCTGGTGAAAGACGCGAAGCTCGGCGAGCTGTCCCTCGCGGCACTCGACACGGTGGAACTGGCCGGCGACATCGACCTCGCGCTGCAGCGCCGCGTCGTGCTCGATGCGCCGACCTTGCAGCTCGGTGAAGGGGCCGACGTCAAGTTGTCCGCTGCCAGCGCGCAGCTCGGCAACACCAGTGGCCGGCAGGATGCCGTGCCGTCGGCCGGGGGCACGGGCCGTCTCCTGATCGATGCGGCGCCGACGGGCAGCAGCGCGGCGGCGCAGGCGGCTGCCGCGAGCAGCAGCATCGATCTGGTCGGCCGCTTCGCCGTCTCCGGTGCCGAGCAGGTCGAACTGAGCAGCAGCGGCGACATCCGCCTGCATGGCGTCATCTCCGAGGGTAAGACCCGGGGAGCCTTGGCGGTCGACGCCGACCTGACGCTCAGCGCGGCGCAGGTCTACGGCACGACGGCAACGCAGTTCGAGGTCGATGCCGGCGGTCACCGGATCGAGATCCGTCGCCCGGAAGGCGCCGGCACGGCCACGCCGGCGGCGCCGCTGTCCGCCGGTGCGGCATTGAGCTTCAAGGCCGATCAGATCGTCCAGGGTGGGGTGCTGCGCGCGCCGCAGGGCAGCATCTCGCTGCAGGCCACTCGCAGCATCGAACTCAGCGACCAGAGCCTCACCTCGGTCAGCGCCGAAGGCCGCACCGTGCTCTACGGCAGCACGGTGGGCGGCACCGACTGGTACCACGGTGTGCCCAACAACACCGTCACGGCGCCGCCGGACAAGCGGGTGGACCTCGATGCGCCGGCGGTGAACATCGGCGAGCGCAGCGTCGTCGGCGCCGACGGCAAGAGTTCGACCGCGCCGACGGTGGACCTCGGCGGCGGCGGCGAACTGGTCGCCTACGAATTCGTCGCCGGTCCGGGCGGCTCGCGTGACGTGTTCGCCGGAGCGGCCGGCGGCGCCTATGCGATCGTGCCGACGGCGGCCGGCCTGGCACCGCTGGACAGCCAGATCCTCTCCGAGACCGATGCGGCCGGTGCGGTGGCCGCCGCCTCGGCCGGCCGCCAGATCACGCTGACGCAGGACCTGCGATTCGGCGGCCAGACACTGCGCGCCGGCACCTACGCCTTGCTGCCGGCGCGCTACGCGATGATGCCTGGCGCCTTCCTGGTGCAGGCGGGCGGTGCTGCGCCGAGCGACGGCTCCGCCGCCCGCCAGGCCAACGGCGCGCTGCTCGTCGGCGCACGCCTCGGCGTGGCCGGCACCGACCAGCTCGATGCGCGGGCATCGTCCTTCGTGATCACGCCGGCCACGCTGGCGCGGCAGTCCTCCGAGATCCGCACCACCGAGGCCTCGGGCTACTTCCGCGACCGCGCCGCGCGCGACGGTGCCGCCGTGCCCAACCTGCCCGTGGATGCCGGCACCTTGAACCTGCGCACGCAGCAACTGGTGCTCGACGGTGCGCTGGGTTTCGCATCGGCCGGGCGGCGTGGCGAACTGAACATCGCCTCCGAGCGCATCGTCGTCGACGAGACGCGCAGCGGACACGGCGACGCGCTGGTGCTGACGCCCGACCAGCTCAACGACAGCGGTGCCGGCAGCGTGCTGCTCGGCGGCGTGCGCAGCCAGGCCGCCGATGGCAGCCGCATTGGCGAGGCGGTGGCCGAGAGCGTGGTGCTGGCCAACGACCAGCAGGCGATCATGGTGCCCGATCTGCTGTTGCTCGCGAAGGAGCAGGTCAGCGTGGGCGCCGGCGCGGTGGTGATTGCCACGGCAGCCCCGGCACCGGCTGCGTCCGGCCCGGTCGAGCTCAACGTGAGCGGCGACGGCGCGTCGCTGCGGATCAACGCGTCGGGTGCCGGCGTGACGCGCAACGGCGTGCCCGCGGCCGCGGCCGAGCGCAGCGCGAATGTCGACATCGGCGCGGGCGCGCGGCTGGTGGCCGGCGATGCCGGACAGATCAGCATCGAGGCGACCGCGCGCACGGGCCTGGCCGAATCGGCCGTGCTGGATGCCGGCAGTATCACGCTGGGCGCTGCACAGGTGCGGGTCGGCGGCGATGCGCAGACCGGCAGCGATGCGCTGCAGGTGCGCGGTGCGCTGGCCGATCGGCTCAATGCGGCCGAGTCGCTGACGCTGCGCAGCTACGGCGATATCGTCTTCGCGGACGGCGCGTCGCTGGGTTCGTCGGCGCAGGAGCGACTGGTGCTCGATGCCGGCACGCTGCGCCTGGACGACGGCGCCCGGGCCTCCGTGCGCGCGGGTGAGCTGCAGCTTACCAACAGCAGCGGCGCCAGCGCTGGCGTGGCGGCGGGCAGCGGCCGCCTGGATCTCGAGGCACGCGACGGCGCGCTGACCATCGGCTCCGGTGCCGTGGCCGTGGCCGGTGCCGCCAACGTGGCCGTGCGCGCGCACGGCTCGGTGGTGCTCGACGGTGAAGGCAGCCTGGCCAGCAGCGGCCATCTCGGCTTGACCGCCGCCAGCCTGACCGCGACGCAAGGTGCACAGCACAGGATCGATGCCGCCGGCAGCTTCACGCTGCGTGCGGGCGACGGCGAGGCCAGCGAGGCCGGCGCCGGTGCGCGCGTGGCGATCGAGGCCCGCACGCTGACGCAGGCAGGGCGCATCGAGCTGCCGTCGGGCACGCTGGAATTGAAGGCCAGCGGCGGCAGCGGCACCACGCTGCGTTTCAGCGAAGGCTCGACGACCACGGTCGCCGGCGGCAGCCGGGTCATCGACGGCGTGGCGGTGGACAGCCCCGCCGGCCGCATCGTGGCCGAAGCGCGCACGGGGTCGCTGGCTGTGGACGCGGGTGCCTTGCTCGATGTCTCCGCGCAGGGCGATGCCAGTGCCGGTTCGCTGGCGCTGTCGGCCACGCGTGCAGGCCTGGTGCTGAATGGAACCCTGCGCGGTACCTCGCAGCAGGGCGACGGCGCCGAGCTGTCGCTGGACAGCCGCGACGCCGTAGATCTCGCGGAGCTGGGCCGCTCTTTGGCGACTCAGGCCACGACCGCCGCGGCCAACTTCGACGGCTCGATCGCGGTGCGCAACCGTGCCGGCAACCAGGTCGTTGCCGCCGACGCGAGCCTGCGCTCGCAGCGCATTGCGGTGGTGGCGGATGCCGGCGCGCTCGACGTGCGCGGCACGCTGCTGGCTGGTGCCGAGCGCGGTGCCGAAGTGATCCTTGCCGCCGGCGACGATGTGACGCTGAGCAACGGCGCGCGCGTGCGCGCCGACAACCGCGGCGACGATGTCGATGGGGGCCGCGTACAGGTGCTCAGCACCGAAGGACGCATCCGCCTGCAGCAGGGGGCCGTGATCGGCACCGCGGCAGGCGAGGGCGGCGAGGGTGGCACGCTGACGCTGCGTGCGCAGCGCGACGGCGTGAGCACCGCGACACCAGGCGGCACCGACGTGCGCATCGATGCGCTGGCCGCGGCGTTCGAGAACGTGCGGCGCATCGAGGCCGAGGCCGTGCGCATCTACGAGGGCGTGGAGCTGATCAGCGAGACGGCGACGCAGCCGCCTGCACCTGCACCTGCACCTGCTCCTGCTCCTGCTCCTGCTCCTGCTCCCGCACCGGCACCTGCACCTGCACCTGCACCGGCACCTGCACCGGCACCTGCACCTGCACCTGCACCTGCACCGGCACCGGCACCGGCACCTGCACCTGCACCTGCACCTGCACCGGCACCGGCACCGGCACCTGCACCTGCACCTGCACCTGCACCTGCACCTGCACCTGCCCCTGCACCGGCACCGGCACCGGCTCCGGCTCCGGCACCGGCTCCGCCCCCATCGCCAGATCCTTCAGCGGGCAATGGCACGACGACACCCGGCAACACGCCGCCGACACCGCCGGTCGGCCCGGCGCCGATGCTGGCGCAGTCGGTCAACCTGATGAATGCGCTGCAGCAGCGCAAGACCATCCTGGCCGTCGCCTCGGACGGCAATGGCCCGACGACCCCCGGCAACACGCCGCCCACGCCACCCACGGGCTCTCCGGCACCGAGTCCGGCGCCTGCACCCGCACCCGCGCCAGCACCCGCACCCGCACCCGCACCCGCACCCGCACCCGCACCCGCACCAGCGCCAGCGCCAGCCCCCGGCCGAGCACCAGTGCTCAAGCCGTCGGTCGTCGCGTCCGACAATGCCGCCTTCATCGGCGCCGGTGCCGGCAACACCACGGCCATCGCCGCGCGACTGGCCGGCGGACGCAGTGACCTCGCCGGCAAGGTGGCTGTGGCCGCCGGCGTCGAGATCCGCTCCACTGGCGACCTCGCGCTGGGCGGTGACTGGAACCTGCAGCCGGCTGCCGGCAACCGCGTCGGCGAGCCGATGGCGCTGACGCTGCGCGCGGCCGGCAACCTGAACCTGGCCTACAGCCTGAGCGACGGCTTCGGCCCCGCGCCCGGGGCCAGCAACCGCACCGCGATCACCGCGAACGGCATCGCGCTCGACCAGGCGGCCGCGTCGTACCGGCTGATCGGCGGCGCCGATCTGAGCTCGGCCGACGTGATGGCCACGTTGCACAGCGACAGCGCCGGCGACGTGGTCATCGGCCGCGAGTCGGCCTTCGGCGGCGCGGCGCCGTCGGTGTTCGTGCGCAGCACCACCGGCTCAATAGCCATCGCCGCCGGCCGGGACATCCAGCAGCTCAACAGCCAGGCGCGTGTCTACACCACCGGCACGCCGGTGGCCGCCGTAGACATGCCCGGCTTCGAGCGCCTGCGCGTGCGCGCCGTGGACCAGCTGGTGCGCGGCCTGGGCCGCCCGGTCGGCCCGTTCTTCGAGGACGCCGGCGACATCACGCTGTCCGCCGGCCGCGACGTGCAGGGCTCGCCGTCCACCGTGGTGCTGGCCAACGGCCTGACGCAGGGCGTGCAGTACGTGACCGACTGGTGGTACCGCCAGACCGATCCGATCGATGCGGCCAAGCCGGCCGGACTGTGGTCACGCTACGACCTGTTCGCGCAGGGCATCGCCTCCTTCGGCGGCGGGCACATCCGCGTCAGCGCGGGGCGCGACGTGGTCGACCTCGATGCCTCGACGCCCCTGGCCGGCTACTCGGTCGGCGAGGCCGGCACGCCCGGTAGTGCCGACTACCAGGCCGCGCAGTCGCGCTGGTTTGCCGGCGGTGCGCTCGACGTGAGTGCCGGCCGCGACGTGGTCGGCGGCCTGCTCTATGCGGGCGGGACGCAGGCCTCGCTGCGCGCCGGCGGCGAAGTGCGCGGCGGCAGCGGCGCAACCGACGCCTACGCGGCCACGCAGATCCTGCACGCCGACACGGCCTGGACCATCGAGGCCGCGGGCGATCTGACGATCGGCAGCCCGACCAATGCCGCGCTGCTGGCCGGTACCGCGCAAGGCCTCGAGAACTCGCCACGCACCGACGTGGTGGACGGTCTGGCCGCGCAGGCGAGTGCCCGCGTGATCAGCGCGGCGGGTGACCTGAGCGTGGTCGGTGATCGGCCCGTGTCGGGCTCGGGTTCCGCGCCCGGCGCGGCCGCAGTGATCGTTCCCGACGAACTGCTGCTCGCCGCACCGCTGGGCAGCATCAGCGCCCCTACGCTGGTGCAGAAGCCGCGAGGCGAAAGCACCCTGGCACTTCTGGCCCGAGACGACATCGAGGTGACGGCCGTGCGCGTACCGGTGTCGCTGCCGGACGCCGGGCAAGTGCCGACGCCCCTCGCGCCGGCCGAGCTGATCGAGTTCTACAACAGCAACCTCGGCGAGTGGGCCGGCAAGGAAGTCGGTCTCGACCAGAGCAGCCGCACACCGGTGCGCCTGGTCTCCGAGCAGGGCAGTGTGGCGCTGGACAGCCAGCCCTCGTTCAGTGCGCGACCGGTACGCCTGATCGCCGGTGAGGATCTGCGGCTCGACGGCTCGCTGCAGGTGCAGCACCAGGGCGCCGGCGAACTCTCGCTGCTGCAGGCCGGGCGCGACCTGCGCTTCGCCGAGCTGGGCTCGGTGCGCATCGGTGGCCCCGGCGACCTGCTCGCGCTGGCCGGGCGTGACATCGACTTCGGTCGCGGCCCCGGCATGGTCAGCGTCGGCAACCAGGACAACCCGCTTCAGCTGCCGCGCGGCGGTGCCGGCATCACGCTGCTGGCCGGCGTGAACCTGGCCGACTATGCGCAGGCGGCGCAGGGCGGCTTCCAGCTGCTCGGCAGCGGCTTCGCCAACTTCCCGGCCGAGCTGCTGGTCCAGCTCGAGGCGCTGCAGTCCGGCGGCGCGCTGCTCGACGCCGCGGCGCAGCGCACGGCGGCCAAGGCCTATGCGGCGCTGACGCCAGTGCAGCAGCGCGAGCGCGTGCGCGCACTGGTCGGCACCGAGGCCTTCGACCGTGACTATGAGGCCTACATGGTCAAGGCGATCGCGCAGGCCGAAGCGCTCAGCGCAGCGGCGACCGCGGCCACGGACACCGGCGCGATCTCGGGCTCGGTGCGCGGCGACGACGCCCTGCCGGTGCCTGGCAGCGAGCTGCTGCCCGGCAACACCACGCTGCCGCGCAACGCCAGCGCGGCGCAGCGCGAGGCCGCGCAGGCCCAGGTGCGCGAGCAGTTGCGCGACGCCTTGCAAGGCCGTGCACTGGCCGCGGTGCTGGCACAGCGCGCGCAGACACTGGCCGACGCGACGCAGAGTTCGCTGGCGCTGGCGCTGTCGCCCTACGCCGATTCGCTGCGCGCCTATGTCTCCCAGCGCGTGGGCGCGACGCTCGATGCGGCCCAGGCCGCGCAGCGCTTCACCGAACTGCCGCTCGAGCAGCAGGCGCTGTTCATGAACCGTGTGCTCTCCGGCGAGTTGCGCAGCGCCGGCCGCGCCGCCCTGAGCGGCGAACGCATCGACTACCTGCGTGGCTACGACGCGCTGGAGACGCTGTTCGCCGGCAGCCGTGCACGCGGCGACATCACGCTGTCGAACAGCCAGGTGAAAACCGAGCAGGGCGGCGACATCCGCCTGGCCGCCCCTGGCGGGCGCATCAACGTCGGCGACCTCGCCGGCGGCGGCATCGTCAAGTCGACCAGCGAGCTGGGCATCGTCAGCGTGGCCGGCGGCGCGATCGAGGCGGCCACGCGGCTGAGCTTCGAGGTCAACCAGTCGCGCGTCTTCACGCTGGCGCGCGGCGACGTGCTGCTGTGGGCCAGCCTCGGCAACCTCGATGCCGGCCGCGGCGCGAAGACCGTGGTCGGCGCGCCGCCGCCGGTGTTCCGCATCAACGAGGACGGCCAGTTCGTCGTCGACACCAGCGGTTCGTTCAGCGGCAGCGGCATTGCCGTTCTCGACAGCGACAGCACGCTGGACCTGTACGCGCCGCTGGGCGAGATCAACGCCGGCGACGCCGGCATCGCTTCGGCCGGCAACGCCTTCCTCGGTGCCGTGCGCTTCGTCGGCGCCGACAACCTCGCGGTCGGTGGCGTGGCCGTCGGTGCACCGCCGCCAGCGCCGACCGGCGGTGCGACCGCGGGCCTGGGCAACAGCGCCACGGACGCGACACTTTCCGGCCCTTCGGCCGCCAACGCCGACGAGGAAGAAGACAAACGCAAGCGCCGCGCGCGCCGCAACCTGCTGCTCGAGTTCCTGGGCTTCGGCCCCGACCGTTCCTGATCCGCCCTGGCAACCCACACCATGACCATCCGCCGTCTCGCCGCCCGATTCGCCGCCCCTGTCGCGGCGTTGCTGCTGGCCACGCTCAGCCCCACCGCCCAGGCCTGGTGGAACGCCGACTGGACCCTGCGCACCCGCGTCACTCTCGACACCTCCGCGAAGGGTGTGCCGACACAGGAGGCTGTCGCCGGCCTGCTGGTGCCGTTGCGGCTGCACTCGGGCAACTTCGATTTCGCCACCGCCAAGGAGGACGGCAGCGACCTGCGCGTGATCGTGGCCGACGACAAGACGCCGCTGAAGTTCAGCGTCGAACGCTTCGACGGCATCAATGAGCTGGCGGTGCTGTGGGTCGAGCTGCCCAGCGTGGTGCCGGGCACCGACAAGAACATGATCCACGTCTACGCCGGCAACCCGAAGGCAGCGGCCGAGCCGGTGGTCAACGTGGTACCGGCCGACACGCTGGCGCTGCGCTTCAGCGAGACGGACGGTCCGGCCGCCGATGCGTCCGGCGCGATCCGCAGCGAGCAGCCGGTGCTGCGCGAGATCAACGGCCTGCTGGCCGGCAGCCTGCGCCTGGCCGGCCAGCCGGTCACCTGGCCGGCGGGCGAGAAGCTGCGCGTGGCGGCGGGCGGCGCGCTGACGCTGGCGCTGTGGGTCAAGCCCGACAACCCGAGCCAGGGCACGCTGGTCGACTGGGGGCCGCTGAAGGCGACGCTGAAGGACGGTGCGGTGCAGCTCGCGCTGGGCAGCGCGCAGGTGGCTGGCGGCAGCCTGCCGCCCGGTGCCTGGGCGCACGTGGTGCTGTCCATGAGCGCCGGCAAGGCCGCGGTCTACGTCAACGGCGCCAGGGCCGCCGAGGGTGATGCAGCCCTGCCGGCGATCGACGCGCCGCTGGCCGTCGGCGCCGGCCTGGCCGGGCAGCTCGACGAGCTGCAGGTCATCGCCGGCGCGCGCAGTGCCGACTGGATCCGCCTGGCCGCCGAGTCGCAGGGGGCCGGCAGCAAGCTGCTCAGCAGCGTGCAGGAGGCTGCTGGCGAGGCCGACGCGGGCGGCAGCGAACACGGCTACATGGGCATCCTGGTCAAGAACCTGACGGTCGATGCCTGGGTGGTCATCATCATCCTCGGCCTGATGTTCGTCGTCGCCGCCTGGGTGATGGTGGTGAAGACGCTGATGATCGGCCGCACCGACCGCGACAACCGCAATTTCCTGCAGCGCTTCCGCGGCGCCACCGGCGACCTGCTGCTGCTCGACAAGGGTGCGGTGCACCCGCACTCGTCGCTGTTCCGCCTCTACCAGGCCGGGCTGCGCGAGCTGAGGAAGCGCAACGTCGGCACCGACGAGCAGGTCTCGCAGGCGGCGCTCAGCGGCGCCTCGCTCGACGCGGTGAAGGCCTCGGTCGATGCCGACCTGGTGCGCGAGAACCACAAGCTCAATGCGCAGATGGTGTTCCTGACCATCGCGATCTCCGGGGGGCCCTTCCTCGGCCTGCTCGGCACGGTGGTCGGCGTGATGATCACCTTCGCCGCCATCGCCGCGGCCGGCGACGTCAACGTCAACGCGATCGCGCCGGGCATCGCCGCCGCGCTGCTGGCCACGGTGGCCGGCCTGGCCGTCGCGATCCCCGCGCTGTTCGCCTACAACTGGCTGGCCTCGCGCATCAAGAACATCTCGGCGGACATGCAGATCTTCGTCGACGAGTTCGTCACCCGCGTGGCCGAGACCTACGGCCAGCGTTGAACCAGACCAGGAGCAGCGCATGTCAGCGGACGTGAAGGGCGACAACCAGCCCTACGACGACATCAACATCACGCCGATGCTGGACCTGGCCTACGTGCTGCTGGTCACCTTCATCATCCTGACCACCGCCTCGGTGCAGGGCGTGCGCGTCAACTCGCCGCAGACGCAGGCGGCCAACAACCTGGCCAAGCCGCAGACGCGCGCCGTGACGATCACTGCCGACGGCGCGATCTACCTCGACGCCTATCCGGTCTCGCTCGAGCAGCTGGCCTCGACGCTCGGCCAGTACAAGGCCGCCAACCCGGCGCTGCCGGTGGTGCTCAAGGGCGACGCGGCGGCGCAGTACGACAAGGTGATGCAGGTGCTGGAGGTGCTGAAGAAGCTCGACATCACCGAGGTCGGCCTGGTGACCAAACGCGCGGCGTGAGGAGCACCCCATGTCCATCCAGGTCGGCAACGACTCCCAGCCCTACGACACCATCAACGTGACGCCGATGCTCGACCTGGCGTACGTGCTGCTGGTCGTCTTCATCCTGATGACCACCGCCTCGGTGCAGGGCCTCGACATCTCGATGCCCAAGCCGTCGAACAAGCCGGCGACCGAGAAGCACGAGCTGCTGATCGTGCAGGTGGCGCCCGGCGGCAGCCTGGTGCTCAACGGCGTGGGCGTCAGCGCCGCCGAGCTGGAGGCGCGGCTCAACGAGGCCAAGGCGCGCGACCCGAAGATGTCGGTGGCGATCAAGGGCGACGCGGCGGCGCGCTACGCGCAGGTGATCGAGGTGATCGACCTGTGCAACCGGCTGGGCGTCAACATGGGCCTGGTGACGGCCCGTATCGGCACCTGAGGCCGCCGCCATGCCGCTCGCCGAGAACTCGCTCGCCCCGACCAGCGGCCGCACCTGGCTGCTGCGCATCGTCGTGGCACTGGTGCTGGTCGGCTTCGTCGCCGGCCTGACGGTGCTGGCGCGCACCATGCTGTCCAAGCCCGACGCGCCGAAGCGCCAGATCGCGAAGATCTCCATCCTGCCGGACACGCCGCCGCCGCCACCGCCGCCGCCGCGCGAGGAACCGCCCAAGCCGACGCCGCGCGACGAGCCCAAGCCGGTGCAGCAAGAGCAGCCCAAGCCTGCCGATGCGCCGCCGGCGCAGGCGCCGATCAAGATGGAAGGTGCGGCCGGCAGCGGCGACAGCATGTTCGCCGCCGGCGCGGTGACGCAGGACTACAAGGGCGGGCCGCCGCAGGTCGGCACGCCGGCCTCGGCGGCAGGCACCGGCTCGGACCGCGCGCTCGAGCGCTTCTATGCGAACTCGGCGCGCCAGCTGCTGCGCGACGAGATCGAACGCCAGCTGCGCCCGGAGGCGGGCGAGCTGACCGCCACCTTCGCGCTGTGGGTCGAATCCGACGGCCGCATCCGTCGATTCGAACTCGCCCCCAGCGGTGACAGCAGCCGCGACGAAAGCATGCAGCAGGCGCTGGACGGCACCTCGCGCGCGCTGAAGCTGCCGCCGCCCGGTGCGCTTGCGCAGCCGATGCGCTTTCGCCTCACGGTGCGCCCGCAGGGCTGACGCCTTCTCCATTCCGAACCTCGAACCCGTTGAACACCATGGCTCACCCCAAGCTGCTCCTGCGCCGTCTTCCGCTGGCCCTGGCCGGCCTCGGCCTGGCCGGTGCCGTCACCGCCCAGACGGCACCCTCCGCCCCTGCTGCAGGCGCCTCGGCGCCGGCCACCGCTGCGAGCAGGGAGCGCGCCGAGCTCGAACAGTTGCGCGCCACCACGCAGGCGCTGATCCAGGCGCTGGTCGATCAGGGCCTGATCAGCCGCGAACGTGCGGCCGCGCTGCTGCGCCAGGCCTCGGCCGGGGCGGCGGCGCCTGCTGCCGCGGCGCCGCCGCAGTGGGGCACGCCGGCCACCACCGTGCGCGTGCCCTACATCCCGGAGACGCTGAAGGCGCAGATCAAGGACGACATCAAGAACGACGTGCTGGCCACCGCGCGCGAGGAGGGCTGGGCCGACTCGCGGCGCATCCCGCCGTGGGTGCGCTCCCTGAAGCTGGAGGGCGACATCCGCGTGCGCGCGCAGGGCGAGATCTTCGACGAGGGCAACCTGCCGGCCGAGGTCTACCGCAGCCAGGTCGACTCGCCGGCCTGGTCGCCGGACCTCGCCAACACCGAGCTGTCGCGCCAGCGGCTGACGCTGCGTGCACGGCTGGGCGCACTGGCCAAGGTGTCGGAGGACGTCAGCGCCGGGCTGCGCATCGTCGCCGCGGGCACCAGCGGCTCGACCTCGGCCTCGACCACGCTGGGCAACAACTTCAACCGGCTGAGCGCAAGCTTCGATCGTGCCTGGCTGCGCTGGGAGCCGCGCTACAACCTGCGCTTCGAGGGCGGTCGCATCGCCAACCCCTTCTTCGGCAGCGACCTGATCTGGCCCGACGACCTGTCGCTCGACGGCGTGGCAATGCGCGCCGAGCGCGACCTCGCCAGCGGCCTGCTGGCGTTCGCGACGATCGGTGCCTTCCCGCTCGAGGAGTTCGCGCTCGGCAAGCGCGACAAGTGGCTGTACGGCCTGCAGCTCGGCACCGACTGGGCGGTGACCGACCGCACGCAGCTGCGTCTCGGCGTGGCGGTCTACGACTTCCAGAACGTCGAGGGTGTGCGCGAGACCGACCCGCCGCCGACCGGCCCGCGTGCCGGCACAGTGGGCTACCTGCTCAGCCAGTACCCGGCCGCGGTGCGCCAGAAGGGCAACACGCTGATCAACCTGAACGACCCGACCAGCACCGCCGCGCCGGTGTGGGGCCTGGCCTCGAAGTTCCGACCGGTCAACCTCAGCGCGGCAATGACCTTCGGCCACTTCGAGCCCTATCAGGTCGGATTGAGCGTCGACTGGGTGAAGAACACCGGCTTCGACATCGAGGACATCCGGCAGCGCGCCGGCACCAATGCCGTCGACCTGGTGCAGCCCAAGACCAGCGGCGTGCAGCTGCGCGGCGTGCTGGGCACGCCC
>NZ_CALRZC010000182.1:0-17114 GCF_943372545.1 Variovorax sp. YR752
CACCCCCCGCCCCCGCGACTTCACTTCGGCGCCAGGCGGCTCGCGCCGTCGAGGCGGATCACCTCGCCGTTGAGCATGTCGTTGGTGACGATCTGGTGCACCAGCTTGGCATAGTCCTCGGGCGTGCCGAGGCGGCTCGGGAAGGGCACGCCGGCGGCCAGCGCGTCCTGCACTTCCTTCGGCATCGAGAACAGCATCGGCGTGCCGAAGATGCCCGGCGCGATCGTCATGTTGCGGATGCCGTTGCGCGCCAGGTCGCGCGCGATCGGCAGCGTCATGCCGACCACGCCACCCTTGGACGCGGAGTAGGCTGCCTGGCCGATCTGGCCGTCGAAGGCGGCCACGCTGGCGGTCGAGATCAGCACGCCGCGCTCGCCAGTGGACTCCGGCTCGTTCTTCGCCATCGCCTCGGCGGCCAGGCGGATCATGTTGAAGCTGCCGACCAGGTTGACGGTGATCACCTTGGCGAACAGCGCCAGCGCATGGGCGCCATCCTTGCCCACGGTCTTGGCCGCCGGTGCGATGCCGGCACAGTTGACCAGGCCCATCAGCTTGCCCAGCTTGAGCGCCGCGGCCACGGCAGCCTGGCCGTCGGCCTCCTGGCTGACGTCGCACTTGACGAACACACCGCCAAGTTCCTTCGCGATCGCCTCGCCCTTGTCGGCCTGCAGGTCGGCGATGACCACCTTGCCGCCGTTCGCGGCCAGCATGCGCGCCGTGCCTTCGCCCAGGCCGGACGCGCCGCCGGTGACGATGAAGACCTTGCCTGCGATGTCCATGCGACGCTTCCTCAGTTCAGCGCGGCGAGTGCGCGTGCGGTGATCTCGTCGACGCTGCCGGTGCCGTCGATCTTGCGGTAGCGCGGTGCGCCGGCGTCGCCCGTGGCGGCCCACTTCGAGTAGTAGTCGACCAGCGGCCGCGTCTGGCTCTGGTAGACCTCGAGGCGCTTGCGCACCGTCTCTTCCTTGTCGTCGTCGCGCTGGATCAGTTCCTCGCCGGTCACGTCGTCCTTGCCGGCAACCTTCGGTGGATTGAACTTGACGTGATAGGTGCGACCCGAGGCCACGTGCACGCGACGGCCGCTCATGCGCTCGATGATGGCCGCATCCGGCACGTCGATCTCGAGCACGAGGTCGAGCTTGACGCCTGCGCTCTTCATCGCGTCGGCCTGCGGGATGGTGCGCGGGAAGCCATCGAACAGGAAGCCCTTCGCACAGTCGGGCTGGGCGATGCGTTCCTTGACGAGGCCGATGATGATGTCGTCGCTGACCAAGCCACCCGAATCCATCACACGCTTGGCGGCGACACCGAGCTCGGTGCCGGCCTTCACCGCGGCACGCAGCATGTCGCCGGTGGAGATCTGCGGGATGCCGAAGTGCTTGCAGATGAACGCCGCCTGGGTGCCCTTGCCGGCGCCGGGTGCGCCCAACAGGATGAGTCTCATGGGTCTGCCTCGAATGTCGTTATGGTGCGTGGGACGACGACGTGGGGCACCCTCGTCGCGTCATTCGCGAACGAGAATAACACGCGCGTCCCTGCGCGAAACTGACGCTTGCCCCAGGGGCGCAGGGCCCTCGAACGTGCTTCAGGCGGCCAGCAGTGCGCGCACGCGCGCCAGGTCTTCGGGCGTGTCGACACCCGGGCCGGGCGCATGGTCGGTGACATGCACCGCGATGCGCTCGCCGTGCCACAGGACGCGCAACTGCTCGAGCGATTCGAGCTGCTCGATCGGCGCGGGAGGCAGTGTCGGGAAGCGGCGCAGGAAGCCGGCACGGTAGCCGTACAGGCCGATGTGGCGCAGCGGCGCGGGCGACTGGATCTGCGCCGTGCCGGCGGCACGCCCGTCGCGCCACCAGGGGATGGGTGCGCGCGAGAAGTAGAGCGCGCGGCCGGCCGCGTCGAGCACGACCTTGACGACGTTCGGGTTGTCGAGTTCGGCGGCCGACGCGATCGCATGGGCGGCCGTGCTCATCACGCAATCGCCGCGCCGATCGAGCAGCGCAGCGCAGGCGTCGATCAGCGCCGGGTCGATCAGCGGCTCGTCGCCCTGCACGTTGATCACGACGTCACCGCCGTCCAGGCCCAGCTTCTCGCAGGCTTCGGCGAGGCGGTCGCTGCCGGTCGCGTGGTCGGCGCGAGTCGGCACCACCCGCACGCCATGGGCCTCGCAGGCGGCGACGATGTCGGCATGGTCCGCTGCCACGACCACCGCCGCGGCCGACGACAGCGCCGCGCGCTGTGCAACGCGCACGATCATCGGCAGGCCGCCGATGTCGGCCAGCGGCTTGCGCGGCAGGCGCGTCGAGGCCAGCCGCGCCGGCACGAGCACGGTGAAGCTCACGACGCCGGCGCGTCGCTCAGTGGGCGCGCTTCGCTCTCGAGCAGGATCGGGATGCCGTCGCGCACCGGAAAAGCGAGGTGGTCGGCATGGCAGACGAGTTCGTGGTGTTCGTCGATAGGCGGCCGGCGATGTTCCAGCGGGCCCTTGCAGATCGGGCAGACCAGCAGTTCGAGCAGTCGGGTTTCCATGGGCTCAGGCGCGGTGTGCGGGGCGGGGCGGCAGCAGGGCGAGCAGGTCGCGCTCGAAGGCCGCGTCGAAGCCGAAGTCTAATGCGGCGACCCAGATGCGGCCGGCCGCCGCACGCTCAGGGCGGATCTTCACGGCGTCCTTCTCGGTCAGCACGACGTCGGCGGTGCCGGGCGGCCAGGGCAGCGTCGTGTAGTCATGGTGGTCGGGAAGCGGATGCTCGCCGATGTCCAGGCCCTGCTCGCGCAGCATCGCGAAGAAGCGCTGCGGGCGCGCCAGGCCGGCGACGGCGAGCAGCGGTCGGCCGCGCAGCGCATCGATCGAGTTCGGCGCGGGCCTGGCGCCGCGCCACCAGTCCTCGAGCGCGACGACGCCGGCCAGGCCACGCAGCGCCAGGTGACCGGGCAGCGCGGTGCTCGCGCGCGCTGCGTTGTAGAGCACGACGCTGCACGGCGGCACGCCGACGGGCATCGGCTCGCGCAGCGGGCCTGCCGGCTGCAGCCAGCCGTTGCCGGCACCGCGTTCGTCGAAGACCAGCACCTGTGCGTCGCGCCCAAGGCGCAGATGCTGCAGGCCGTCGTCGCAGACGACGATGTCGACCTGCGGATGGTGGGCCCGCAATGCCCGTGCAGCGGCCACCCGGTCGCTGCCGACGCAGACCGGCACGTTGCCGCGCAGGCGCAGCAGCAGCGGCTCGTCGCCGGCTTCGCTGGCTGGCGTGTCCGGACCGACGTCGAGCACGCCTTGCGCGCGCCGCCCATGCCCGCGCGACACCACGCCGGGCGCCCAGCCTTCACGCTGCAGCAGGCCGAGCAGTGCCAGCGTGGTCGGCGTCTTGCCGGCGCCGCCGGCGATCAGGTTGCCGACCACCAGCACCGGCACATCGATGCGTTCGCTGCGCCGGATGCCCGCCCGATAGAGTGCCCGTCGCAATCCGACGAGCCCGCCGAACAGCCAGGACAGGGGCAACAGCGCGATGGCCAGCGGCCCGCGCGCCAGCCAGGCCTGCTGCAGGCGCGTCGCGAACGAGGCGGAGTCGGCCAAGGGCGCCGGCGCCTTCAGCGCGCTTCGCCGCCCGAGGTCTGGGTGGCGAAGGTCAGGCGCGGCAGACCCGCGCGCCGCGCGGCGTCCATCACGTTGACCACGCTCTGGTGCGCGGCGGTGGCGTCGGCCGAGACGATGACGACGGCATCGTTGGCGCCGCCGGCGACCGAGGTCAGCTCTGCGGCGAGGATCTCGACGCTGCGTCCCTCGACCGGCTTGCGGTTGACCACGTAGCGGCCGTCGGCACTGACCACGACGATGATCTCGCGGGGGCGCTCGCGCAGCTTTTCGGCATCCGCGACCGGCAGGGTCACCTGCAGTTCGGTGAACTTCGAGTAGGTGGTCGACATCATCAGGAAGATGAGCACCACCAGGAGGATGTCGATGAACGGGATCAGGTTGATCTCCGGTTCCTCGGGCCGACCCTTGCGGAAGTTCAACGACATCGCGGCCTCAGGCAGCGGCAGTGCCGCGCTGCGCGGTGAAGCGCAGCAGGTGCGGCACGAGGCGGTTCGCCGCCTGTTCCATGTCCAGCGTGTACTGCTCGACCAGGCCGCGGAAGTAGCGGTAGAAGATCAGCGCGGGGATGGCGACGATCAGGCCGAAGGCGGTGTTGTACAGCGCGATCGAGATGCCTTGCGCCAGTTGCGCCGGGTTGTTGCCGGTGGGCGACTGCGACGCAAAGATCTCGATCATCCCGATCACCGTGCCGAGCAGCCCGAGGTAGGGCGCCGACTGCGCGATCGTGCCGAGCGTGTTGAGGTACTTCTCCATGCGGTGCACCGCGGCGCGGCCGGCCGACTCGAACGCGCCACGCAGCGTCTCCTCGGTGATGCGCGGGTCGGCGATCACCGCGCGGATGCCACTGGCCAGCACGCGGCCGAGGATGGAGTTGTCGGCCAGCTTGTTGACGACGTCGGGCGCGGGCAGATTGGCGCGAGTCACCGACAGCACTTCGTCGAGCAGGCGAGGCGGCACGACGCGCGCGGCGCGCAGGCTGGACAGGCGCTCCACCACCAGCGCCAGAGCGATGATCGAGCAGATGATGAGCGGCCAGATCGGCCAGCCAGCGGCTTGTATGATCGAAAACAAGCGAGCCCTTTCAATGGCGAGTTCGTCGGCGGAAGCGGGTCTTTCGGGACGCGCGATGATAGACCAAGGGTCGTGCGATGGCGCCACGGGCGAGACAGCAGTCGCATCGATGCCGGCGCAATCCACCGCTGATGTGGATAACTTTGTGGGCAACCCCGGTGGGCATCGCGCAAAGCCGCGTGAAATCTCGCGCTGCGTTGGATTGCTGAAAACTTGGGCAGCGATAAATCCATGAAAATCAAGCACTTGCACGATCATGACGGCGCTGTGACGGTCATCGTGGTGCTGCAGCCCGCATGGCGCCGTGTTGTGGAGTTCTCGGGCCGCGCCGTTGCTGGCTTTGCGCGTGGCTGAGCTGTTTTCGTCCGCGTCGGAGCGCCTGGTGTGGAGCGTCGCCGGCCTCGTGCAGGCGGTGTCGGATGCGCTGGCGGCACGCTTTCCGGTCTGCGTCGTGCGCGGCGAACTGTCGGCCTTCACGCGCGCTGCCAGCGGCCACTGCTACTTCAGCCTGAAGGATGCCGACGGCGCGGCCGCGCTGCTGCGCTGCGCGATGTTCCGCCGCGCTGCGAGCCTGCTCGACTTCGCGCCGGCCGACGGGCAACTCGTCGAGCTGCGCGGCCGGCTGGGCGTCTACGAGCCGCGTGGCGAGCTGCAGTTCGTCGTCGAGGGCATGCAGCGCGCCGGGGCCGGCGCGCTGTTCGAGCAGTTCCTGCGCCTGAAGGCCAAGCTGGAGGCGCAGGGCCTGTTCGACGCCGCGCGCAAGCGCGCCATTGCTGCCCATCCGCGCCATCTCGGCGTGGTCACCTCGCTCGGTGCAGCGGCGCTGCATGACGTGCTGACCACGCTGGCGCGGCGCAGCCCGCATGTCGAGGTGATCGTCTACCCGAGCCTCGTGCAGGGCGCCGAGGCGCCAGCCTCGCTGGTGCGCGCGCTGGAGACGGCATCGGCGCGCCGCGAGGTCGACACGCTGCTGCTGTGCCGTGGCGGCGGCTCGCTGGAAGACCTCTGGGCCTTCAACGACGAACGTGTGGTGCGTGCCGTGGCGGCGTGCGCGCTGCCGGTGGTCTGCGGCGTCGGCCACGAGACCGACGTCACGCTGGCCGACCTGGCCGCCGACCTGCGCGCGCCGACGCCCACCGCAGCGGCGGAACTGGCTGCGCCATCGACTGCCGCCTGCGCCGAGGCGCTGGCGGTGCTGCAACGGCGCGCCGCGCAGCGGATGCATGCGCTGCTGGACACGCAGGCGCAGCGCCTGGACGGCCTGTCGCTGCGCCTGGCGCGACCGCTCGAAGGCGTGCGCGCGCGCGCCCAGCAGCTTGCGCTGCTCGCGCAGCGGCTGCGTGGTGCGGGCCGGCGTGTCGCCGACCGGCAGGCCATGCAACTGGACCCGCTGGCGCGCCGCCTGCTGCGTGCAGTGGCGGTCGACCACGAGGCGCGAGCGCGCCGCCTCGATGCGTTCGGCCAGCGCCTCGACGCACTCGATCCGCAGCATGTGCTGGCGCGTGGTTATGCGTGGCTGACCGATGCCGATGGCCGCGTGCTGCAGTCGGTGCAGCAGTTGTCGGCGGGCCAGGCCTTGCAGGCCACGCTGGCCGATGGACGCGCCGGCCTGAGCGTCGTCCACGTCGAGCCCGCGCCGCGGCGCTGAGCAGCGCCACGCCTGCCGGCAAGGCCTTGCCGGCCTGCCTACAATGGCTTCAACCCCGCCCCAATCCGACCGAGAGAGGAACTCCATGGAACACACCCTGCCGCCGCTGCCCTTCGCGATCGACGCCCTGGCGCCGCATTACAGCCGCGAGACGCTCGAGTACCACCACGGCAAGCACCACAACGCCTATGTCGTGAACCTCAACAACCTGCAGAAGGGCACCGAGTTCGAGGCGCTGACGCTCGAGGAGATCGTCAAGAAGGCGCCGAACCCCGGCCCGGTCTACAACAACGCCGCGCAGATCTGGAACCACACCTTCTTCTGGAACTGCATGAAGCCGGCCGGCGGCGGCGAGCCCCAGGGCGCGCTGGCCGCGGCGATCAATGCGAAGTGGGGCAGCTACGCTGCCTTCAAGGAGGCCTTCACCAAGAGTGCGGTGGGCAACTTCGGCTCCGGCTGGACCTGGCTGGTGAAGAAGGCCGACGGCAGCGTCGACATCGTCAACACCGGCGCCGCCGGCACGCCGCTGACCACCGCCGACAAGGCGCTGCTGACCGTCGACGTGTGGGAGCACGCCTACTACATCGACTACCGCAACCTGCGCCCGAAGTACGTCGAGACCTTCCTGAACTCGCTGGTCAACTGGGAGTTTGCGGAGAAGAACTTCGCCTGAGCGACGGTTCTCCCCGCTGGAGTGACGAAGGCCGGTCGATGACCGGCCTTCTGCATAAAGGGGCGGTGTCAGTTGCCGAACGGCGCGCCGGTGATCTTCGTGCCCGGCTTGAGCGCACGCCTGGCGAACCAGCCCTGGTTCATTTCGAGGGCATAGCGCACCGGCTTGGCCGAGCAGTGCGAATCCAGCGATTGCGGCTTCATGTCCTCGATGTTGACGATGCTGCCGTCGTCGGCGAGGAAGGCGATCGACAGCGGCAGCAGCGTGTTCTTCATCCAGAAGCACTGCTGACCGGGCTGATCGAAGACGAACAGCATGCCGTCGTTGACCGGCATGGACGGGCGGTTCATCAGCCCGATCGCGCGCTGCTCGGGCGTGCGCGCCACCTCGGCCGTGATCAGGTGGAAGCCCGCGGTCAGACGGGTCGTGGCCAGCCGCTGGGGAGCGTCCTGGGCGGCCGCCGGCAGGGCGAAGGCGCAGGGCAGGGCTGCGGCGAGGATGATTGTCTTGATGAAAGTCATGCGCAAGTGGGGGTGCAGCGACTAGATTATGGCCGTGGCTTCCATCCTCACCGAACGCAGCGCTGCCGTCGCGGTTGACCCGCCATCCGGCGAACTGGCCGCGCTGGACGACCCGCTGAACCAGGGCGCGTTCACGACATGGACGCAGGATCCGGCCGGCCGGCGTGAAGCCACCTCGCAGTTCCGCCTGTCCGGCCTGTACTGCGCGGCATGCGCCGGGCTGATCGAAACTGCGCTGCACGGCGTCGACGGCGTGATCGAGGCGCGCGTGCATTCCGCCACCTCGCTGGCGCTGGTGCGCTGGGACCCGCAGCGCACGCGCGCCTCGGCGCTGGTCGAGGCTGTGCGCCGCGCCGGCTACGGCGCCGTGCCCGACGCCGCCGCCAGCGCCCGTGCATTGCGCGAGGCCGAGCAGCGCAAGGCGCTGTGGCGGATGTTCGTCGCCGGCTTCTGCATGATGCAGGTGATGATGTACGCGACGCCGGCCTATGTGTCGGAGCCGGGCGACATCACGCCGGACATGCTGCGCCTGCTGCAGTGGGCCAGCTGGGTGCTCAGCCTGCCGGTGATGCTGTTCTCCGCCGGGCCGTTCTTCAGCAGTGCCTGGAACAGCCTGAAGCAGCGCCGCCTGGGCATGGACGTGCCGGTCTCGGTAGGCATCCTGGTCACCTTCGTCGCCAGTTCGGGCGCCACCTTCGACCCGGGCGGCATCTTCGGCCACGAGGTCTACTTCGACTCGCTGACCATGTTCGTCTTCTTCCTGCTCGGCGGGCGCTGGCTGGAACTGCGAGCGCGGCACCAGGTGGCGCTGTCGCTCGAGGCCGGCACGGCGCGATTGCCCGACAGCGTCGAGCGGCTGCGCGAGGATGGCAGCGTCGAGCGTGTGGCGGTGGCGCGGCTGGCAGCCGGAGATCGCGTGCGCGTTGCGGCGGGCCAGGCCTTCCCGGCCGACGGCGTGCTGGCCGAAGGCCGCACGCTGGCCGACGAAGCACTGCTCACCGGCGAATCGGCCCCTGTGCCCAAGCACAGTGGCGACGAGGTCGTGGCCGGAAGCCTGAACCTGCGCGCGCCGGTGGTGATGCAGGTGCTGCGCCTGGGCGAGGACACCCGGCAGGCCGGCATCGTCGCGCTGATGCGCAGCGCGCTGACGCAGCGCCCGCGCCTCGTGCAGCAGGCCGAGCGCCTGGCCGGCCCGTTCCTCTGGACGGTGCTGGTGCTGGCCGCCGGCGCGGCCGCGGCCTGGTCATTCATCGACCCGCAGCGCGCGGTCTGGGTGGCGGTGTCGGTGCTGATCGTGACCTGCCCCTGTGCACTGTCCCTGTCCGCGCCGGCGGCGCTGCTCGCGGCGACCGGCGGCCTGGCGCGGCGCGGCGTGCTGCTGCAGCGCATCGAGGCACTCGAGGGCCTGGCCGCTATCGACACGGTGGTGTTCGACAAGACCGGCACGCTGACGCGCGACCGGCTGGAACTCGCATCGACTGTGCTGCAGCGCGAGGGCGACGATGAGCAGGCGCTGCTGGCGAGCGCGGCGTCGCTGGCCGCGCTGTCCACGCACCCGGCCTCGCGTGCGCTGGTGGCGGCGGCCGGCGAGGGCGGCACCGCGCGCCGATGGACGGCGGTCGAGGAGCATCCGGGTCAGGGTCTCGAAGCCCGTGACGAGGCCGGCATCGCATGGCGTCTCGGCCGGCGCGACTGGGTCGTTCCGGCGGCTGTGCACGCTGCGGCCGAGGACGACGGCGCGCTGCACTTCGGGCCGACCGGCGACACGCGCGCCGTGTTCTCGCTGCGCGAGCAGTTGCGCGATGACGCGCTGGCCACACTGGCGCAGTTGCAGCGCGACGGCCTGCGGGTCGCGCTGCTTTCCGGCGACGCGCCGCAGCGTGCCGCCGCGCTCGCGCAGCGCCTGTCCATCGCCGACGTGCGAGGCGGCGCCACGCCGGCCGACAAGCTCGCCGCCGTGGCGGCCTGGCAGGCCGAAGGCCGCCGCGTCGCGATGGTCGGTGATGGCCTCAACGATGCGCCCGTGCTGGCGCGCGCCGACGTCTCCTTCGCCTTCGCTCATGGCTCGGCGGTGGCGCGCAGCGGTGCCGATGTGGTGCTGCTCGGCGAGCGCCTGGCCGATGTGGCGCTGGCGCGCCGCCAGGCACAGCGCACGCTGCGCGTGATCCGCCAGAACCTGAGCTGGTCGGTGATCTACAACGCAGCCTGCGTGCCGCTCGCATTGATCGGCTGGCTGCCGCCCTGGGCTGCGGGCATCGGCATGGCATCGAGTTCGCTGCTGGTGGTGCTCAATGCGCTGCGGGTGGCGCGCATTGACGGCAATTATGGCGACGAGGCCTGAACGGCATGGACATCCTCTACATGCTGATCCCGCTGTCGGTGGTGCTGGTGTTTGCGGTGATCGGCATCTTCGCGTGGGCGCTCAACGCCGGGCAGTTCGACGATCTCGAGCGCGAGGGCGAACGCATCCTGAGCGCCGATGAGACAGCCGCGCGACAGGCTTCGGCAAACGTTGATAGCGATCAATCCCGCCAATGACCCTGCGCGGAACAATGGTTTCATCGAGTAAATGACACCCAAGGAAGGAGATCTCCCGATGGTCAACAACACATCGGCCGCGCCGCACGGGGGGCCGGTCTACGACGACGGAGTGGTACGAGCGTTCTCGCTCGCCGCCGTGCTATGGGGCATCGTGGGCATGCTGGTCGGCGTCATCATCGCCGCGCAGCTGACCTGGCCCGAGCTCAACCTGGGCATCTCCTGGCTCAGCTACGGCCGCCTGCGGCCGCTGCACACCAACGCGGTGATCTTCGCCTTCGGTGGCTGCGTGCTGTTCGCGTCGAGCTACTACGTCGTGCAGCGCACCTCGCAGGTGCCGCTGTTCGCCGGCAAGCTGGCCTGGTTCACCTTCTGGGCCTGGCAACTGGTCATCGTGGCCGCGGCGGTGTCTTTGCCGCTGGGCTTCACGCAGGCCAAGGAGTATGCCGAGCTGGAGTGGCCGATCGACCTGTTGATCGCCGTCGCCTGGGTGTCCTACGCGATCGTCTTCTTCGGCACGATCGGCGTGCGCAAGGTGCGCCACATCTACGTGGCCAACTGGTTCTTCGGCGCGTTCATCCTGACGGTCGCGCTGCTGCACATCGTCAACAGCGCCGCCATTCCGGTGAGCCTGACCAAGAGCTACTCGGCCTATGCCGGCGTGCAGGACGCGATGGTGCAGTGGTGGTACGGCCACAATGCGGTCGGCTTCTTCCTGACCGCGGGCTTCCTCGGGATGATGTACTACTTCATCCCGAAGCAGGCCGAGCGCCCGGTGTACTCGTATCGCCTGTCGATCGTGCACTTCTGGGCGCTGATCTTCACGTACATGTGGGCCGGCCCGCACCACCTGCACTACACCGCGCTGCCCGACTGGGCGCAGAGCGTGGGCATGCTGTTCTCGCTGGTGCTGCTGGCGCCGTCCTGGGGCGGCATGATCAACGGCATCATGACCCTGTCGGGCGCCTGGCACAAACTGCGTGACGACCCGATCCTGAAGTTCCTGATCGTGTCGCTGTCGTTCTACGGCATGTCGACCTTCGAGGGCCCGATGATGTCGATCAAGACCGTCAACGCGCTGTCGCACTACACCGACTGGACGGTCGGCCACGTGCACAGCGGCGCGCTCGGCTGGGTGGGCCTGGTGTCGATGGGCACGCTGTACTACCTGATCCCGCGCATGTTCGGCCGCAAGACGATGTACAGCACGCGCGCCATCGAGCTGCACTTCTGGATCGCCACCATCGGCATCGTGCTGTACATCGCCGCGATGTGGATCGCCGGCGTGATGCAGGGCCTGATGTGGCGCGCCATCAACCCGGACGGCACGCTGGTCTACAGCTTCGTCGAGAGCGTGAAGGCGACCTTCCCGTTCTACGTGATCCGCCTGCTCGGCGGGGTGCTGTACCTGACCGGCATGCTGATCATGGGCTGGAACGTCATCAAGACGGCCACCTCCGGCAAGTACGAGCCGGTGCCCGTGCCGGCCGTCGCCGCCCACGCCTGATCCCAACGGAGTACCGAACAAATGGCCAACAACCAAGCCACCGGTCTCTCCCACGAGAAGATCGAGACCAACAACTTCCTGATGATCGTGCTGATCCTGCTGGTCGTGGCAGTGGGCGGCATCGTCGAGATCGTGCCGCTGTTCTTCCAGAAGTCGACCACCGAGCCGGTGCCGGGCCTCAAGCCCTACACCGCGCTGCAGCTGGCCGGGCGCGACGTCTACATCCGCGAAGGCTGCTACAACTGCCACTCGCAGATGATCCGTCCGTTCCGCGCCGAGACGCTGCGCTACGGCGACTACTCCAAGGCCGGCGAGTTCGTCTACGACCACCCGTTCCAGTGGGGCAGCAAGCGCACCGGCCCGGACCTGCACCGCGTCGGCGGCAAGTACAGCGACGACTGGCACCGCATCCACCTGATCAACCCGCGCGATCTGGTGCCGGAATCGAACATGCCGGCCTACCCGTGGCTCGAGAAGGCCAGCGTGAACCCGGCCGACATGGCGCCGAAGATGAAGGCGCTGCGCATGGTCGGCGTGCCCTACAGCGACGACGAGATCGCCAAGTCCGGCGACGAGGTCAAGGGCAAGACCGAGATGGAGGCGGTGATCGCCTACCTTCAGGTGCTGGGTACCGCGTCCGCGGCAGCGGCGGCGGCCAAGTGAGGGAGATCGATCATGGACGTCAATGACCTCAGAAGCGTCGTGACCGTGGTCTCGCTGATTGCCTTCCTGGGCATCGTCGCGTGGGCCTGGTCGCGCAGCAACCGTGCAGGGTTCGACGAGGCAGCACAACTGCCGTTCGCCGAAGAGCAGGGCGCCGAGGGCGCCTCGCGTGGAGGAAATCAACAATGAGCGACTTCGTCAACAACGGCTGGTCGATCTTCATCGCCGCCGTCACCATCCTCGGCCTCGTGGCCTGCCTCGGCCTGCTGATCGTGGCCAGCAAGCGCAAGGTCATGGCGCAGGACAACACCACCGGCCACGTCTGGGACGGTGACCTGCGTGAACTCAACAACCCGCTGCCGCGCTGGTGGATGGGCCTGTTCGTGCTGACCGTGGTCTTTGCCGGCCTCTACCTGGTGCTCTACCCGGGCCTGGGCAACGCCGCCGGCAAGCTGGGCTGGAGCAGCACCGGCCAGTACGACGCCGAGCAGGCCAAGGCGCAGGCGGCGATGGCGCCGCTGTACGCCAAGTTCACCAGCCAGACACCCGAGGCGCTGGCCAAGGATGCGCAGGCGATGGCGATCGGCGAGCGGCTGTACATCAACAACTGCGCGCAGTGCCACGGCTCGGACGCGAAGGGCAGCAAGGGCTTCCCCAACCTGACGCTGCCGGTGGCCTCGCGCCTGGCGACCGATTCGTTCGACTCGGTGAAGGCCACCATCACCAACGGCCGCCAGGGTGTGATGCCGCCGATGGCCGCCGCGGTCGGTACGGCGGAAGACGTGAAGAACGTCGCCCACTATGTGCTGAGCCTGTCGGGCAGCCCGCACAACGAACTGGCCGCGCAACTCGGCAAGCCGAAGTTCGGTGCCTGCGCGGCCTGCCATGGCGCGGACGGCAAGGGCAACAAGGCCCTGGGCGCGCCCAACCTGACCGACAAGGTCTGGCTGCATGGCTGGGGCGAGCAGACGATCGTGGCGATGGTCAACGGCGGAAAGAACAACGTGATGCCGGCACAGGCCTCGCGCATGACGCCGGAGCAGATCCACGTGCTGTCTGCCTATGTCTGGAACCTTGCGCAGGCTGGCTCGGCGGCGCAGTGACGGAAGCCTGAATGTCTGACACGCACGCGGCCGCGGCGGCGGCCGCCCCGAAAGCCGCCGCCCCGGGGGTCGGCGCTCCCGATGCGGCCGGCGAGATCGTCTCGCTCTACGCCGCGCAGAAGAAGATCTACGCCCGTGCGGTCAGCGGCTGGTTCGCGACCTGGCGCTGGGTGCTCGTCTGGGGCACCCAGATCCTGTTCTACGGGCTGCCCTGGCTGCAGTGGAACGACCGCCAGGCGGTTCTGTTCGACCTCGGGGCGCGCCGCTTCTACATCGGCGGCCTCGTTCTCTACCCGCAGGACTTCATCTACCTGACGGGCCTGCTGATCCTCTCGGCCTACGGCCTGTTCCTGTTCACCGCGGTGGCCGGCCGCCTGTGGTGCGGCTACGCCTGCCCGCAGACGGTCTACACCGAGATCTACATGTGGTTCGAGAACCGCATCGAGGGTGACCGTGCCAAGCGCATGAAGCTCGATGCGGGGCCGTGGACCGGCGAGAAGCTGGCGCGCAAGGGCGGCAAGCAGGCGGTGTGGATCCTGTTCGGCCTGTGGACCGGCTTCACCTTCGTCGGTTACTTCACGCCGATCCGCACGCTCGCCGCGGAAGCCGCGACGCTCGGCTTCGGGCCGTGGGAGTGGTTCTGGATCCTGTTCTACGGCTTCGCGACCTACGGCAATGCCGGCTACATGCGCGAGCAGGTCTGCAAGTACATGTGCCCGTACGCGCGCTTCCAGAGCGCGATGTTCGACCACGACACGATGATCATCAGCTACGACACGGCGCGAGGCGAGCCGCGCGGTTCGCGTCCGAAGTCGATGGCTCACGAGGCGCTGAAGCCGGCCGGCAAGGGCGAGTGCATCGACTGCACGCTGTGCGTCCAGGTCTGCCCGACCGGCATCGACATCCGCAAGGGGCTGCAGTACGAATGCATCGGCTGCGCGGCGTGCATCGACGTCTGCGACAGCGTGATGGACAAGATGAACTACCCGCGCGGGCTGATCCGCTACGCCACGCAGAACGGCATCGACAAGGGGTGGACGAAGGAGCAGATGCTGCGCCGCGTGCTGCGCCCGCGCGTGCTGGTCTACACGGCCATCATGATCGTCATCGTCGCCGCCTTCGCCGCCAGCCTGTACCTGCGAACGCCGTTCCGCGTCGACGTGGTGCGAGACCGCGGCGCCCTGGCGCGGCTGGTCGACGAAGGCCGCATCGAGAACGTCTACCGGCTGCAGCTGATGAACGCCGCCGAACGGCCGCAGCGCTTCCGCATCGAGGTCGAAGGCCTGAACGGCGCGCGCATCGCCTCGAAGGCGGAGGTCGAGGTCGGCTCCACCGAAGCGCGCTGGGTGCCGGTGGCGGTGCAACTGCCGCCCGAGACCGCCGCGGCGCTGGGCGCCGGCGCCCACCCACTACGATTCACCATCACCCGATTGCCGGACGGCTCCGGCGGCGAGGTCGCGGTGCGCGAGAAGTCCACCTTCGTCGTGCCGCGCTGACAGACGCTGAAAGAGAAAGGGATCTGCACATGGCCAATGACAACAACAAGCCGGTCGCCTGGTGGCGCGTGCCGATGGTGTGGATGGTGGTCGGCGGGCCGCTGTCGGTGGTGGTGGCGAGCGTGGCCACGGCCGTGATTGCCTGGAAGCACATCGACCCGGTCATCACCACCACGCCGCAGGGCGAGATCCGGCCGGGCGACAACATGGCGCCCAAGCTCAGCCCGAAGGACGCACTGGCACCGGCGCAGCAGGGCCGCAACCACGCGGCCACGCCGCAACGCTGAGATGCAGTACACCGCCGCCGTCTTGAAGCAACGCGCGCTGACCATCCTCTGGCCGGCCTTCCTGATGGCCGGCGTGCTGGAGATGCTGGTCTTCGTCGTCGTCGACCCAGGGGATCTGCACTGGTTCGGCGGCGAGGCACTGAACTGGTCGACTCAGGCGGTCTACACCGTGACCTTCCTGATCTTCTGGGGCGTTATCTCGGTGGCCGGCGCACTCACCGCGCTGCTGGCCACCAGCCCGGAAGACATCAACGAAGACCGCGGCCGGGGCTGGCCGCGCTGAATCGCCGCCGCGGAAGCCGCCTCAGCAGGCGGCGCTGCTGATCAGCTGGCGCAGGCCGGCTTCGTCGAGGATGCGGATGTGGCGCTGCTTGACCTCCAGCAGCCCGTCGTCCTGGAACTTCGAGAAAGTGCGGCTGACGGTCTCGAGCTTGAGGCCGAGGTAGCTGCCGATCTCCTCGCGCGTCATGCGCAGGATCAGCGACGAGGCCGAGAAGCCGCGCGCCTGCAGGCGCTGCGTCAGGTTGAGCAGGAAGGCGGCGAGGCGCTCCTCGGCGCGCATGCTGCCCAGCAGCAGCATCATGCCGTGGTCGCGCACGATCTCGCGGCTCATGATCTTGTGGAACTGGTGCTGCAGCGGCGTGAAGTCGCGCGACAGTTCCTCGAGCTGGCCGAAGGGGATCACGCAGACCTGCGAGTCCTCCAGCGCAATCGCATCGCAGTTGTGGCGGTCGTGGCTGATGCCGTCCAGGCCGAGCAGTTCGCCGGCCATCTGGAAGCCCGTGACCTGGTCGCGGCCATCCTCCGACGACACGCAGGTCTTGAAGAAGCCGGTGCGCACCGCGTACAGCGACTGGAACGAATCGCCGGCGCGGAACAGCGCGTCGCCGCGCGTCACCGAGCGTCGCTTGGCGACCAGTTCGTCGAGCCGTTCGAGGTCGGGGTCCGACAGGCCGACGGGCAGGCACAGCTCGCGCAGGTTGCAATTGGAACAGGCGACCTTGAAGGCCTCCGTCCGGATCGGCACGACGGGAGTGGTGGAACTCATGAATTCATTCTCCGATTGCCCAGGTGAAATGCCGTTGATGCACGTCAAGGCGCTTGACCGACGGCAAGGCACAGTGTGTGTCCATGCTGACCACTACCCACACCGAGCGCCCTGTCGTCACCGAAGAGCTGTTGCGCCGGCTCGACGTGAACGGCCCGCGCTACACCTCCTATCCAACCGCCGACCGCTTCGTCGATGCCTTCGGCCCGGAGGACTATGCGCGTGCGCTCGACCAGCGCGCGGACGGCGCCGGCGTGATCGGCGGCGCGAGCCCGCTGTCGATCTACGTGCACATCCCGTTCTGCGAGTCGCTGTGCTACTACTGCGGCTGCAACAAGGTCATCACCCGGCACCACGAACGCGCCGGCGAATACCTCGACGTGCTCGAGAAAGAGATCTCGCTGCACGTGGACCGCCTGGGCGCCGGGCAGTCGGTGTCGCAACTGCACTTCGGCGGCGGCTCGCCGACCTTCCTGAGCGACGCCGAGCTGAGCCGGCTGATGGGCACGCTGAGCCAGGCCTTCCGCCTCGCCCCGGGTGCGGAGAACTCGATCGAGGTCGACCCGCGCACGGTGAACGCGCAGCGACTCGCCCACCTCAAGGAGATCGGCTTCAATCGCCTGAGCTTCGGCGTACAGGACTTCGACCCCGCGGTCCAGCAGGCGGTGCACCGCGTGCAGAGCCGGGAGATGGTCGCCGACCTGATGAGCACGGCGCGGGAACTCGGCTTCGAGTCCACCAACGTCGACCTGATCTACGGGCTGCCGAAGCAGACGCCGGAGTCGCTTCGCCGCACCATCGAGCAGGTCGCGGAACTGCGCCCCGAGCGCATCGCGCTGTACTCCTACGCGCACCTGCCGCAGCGCTTCAAGCCGCAG
Organism: Variovorax sp. YR752; assembly: GCF_943372545.1. Taxonomy (NCBI): domain Bacteria; kingdom Pseudomonadati; phylum Pseudomonadota; class Betaproteobacteria; order Burkholderiales; family Comamonadaceae; genus Variovorax; species Variovorax sp. YR752. The sequence continues at coordinate 17,026 of NZ_CALRZC010000182.1, forward strand.
CGCCGAATCGACTCCGCCGCGCTGCCGCCGGCGGCCGACAAGGTGACGATGCTGTCGAACTCGATCGCCGGCTTCGTCGGCCACGGCTA
>NZ_CALRZC010000183.1:0-17035 GCF_943372545.1 Variovorax sp. YR752
CCACGCTGCCGACCCTCAGCGCGAAGCTGCAGGCGCATGGCCTGGCGGGGAGCACGCCGGCGGCGATCATCGAGCGCGCCACGCTGCCCGACCAGCGCACCGTGGTCGGCACGCTGGCCGGCCTGCCCGACCTGGCGCGGGTGCACGACGTGCGCGCACCGGCGCTGATCATGATCGGCACGGTGGTCTCGCTGCATGCCGAGCTGGGGCCGTCCGGTTCGATTCCGCGCGTCGTCCGAACGGCGGCGGCTTGAGGCCACAATCCGGGCAGGCGGCCTGAGAGCAGCCTGCACCGGAGACAGCCGTCATCGCTCCCACCTCACCGACCGAGGCCCGGCCGGGCCAGGGCACCCGCGTTGGAGTCGCCACCTGGCTCGCCGTCGTCAGCCTGCTCGGGCTGCTGCCGCTGCTGGCGTTCTCGGCGTACAGCGTGTACCGCTCGATCGGCGAGTTGCGGGTGCAGAGCATGTCCGCGCTGCAACGGCGTGCCGACGATGCCGCCATGCTGATCGGCCAGCAGCTGGACAGCGTCTTCGCGGCGCTGCGGGCGACAGCGCAGTCCGACGGCGTGCGTCGCGGTGACCTTGCCACCGCCTATGAGACGGCCACCCGCGTCGCCGAGGTCGACCCGCGCATCGTCGGCATCAGCATCGTCGACGGCGAAGGCCGCCAGGTCTTCAACACGCGCCGTCCGTTGGGCACCCCCCTGCCGCGGCCCCCGGCGCTGCTCATGGAGTTGCAGCGGCCCGTCATCGAACAGGGCCGCCAGGTGGTGTCGCCACTGGTGATCGGGGAGACCACGAAGGACAAGGTGCTCGGCGTCGGCCTGCCGGTCGCCATCGGCGGGCAGACCTACGCGCTGCGTGCCGTGGTGAGCCTGGAGGCCCTCGGCGGCTGGCTCAATGCACAGGCCTGGCCGGCGGACTGGACGGCGGCCGTGATCGACCAGAACTCGGTGATCGTGGCGCGCTCGCGCGACGCCGAGCGCTTCGTCGGCCAGCGTGCCACCGACGTGCTGGTCGACGCGGTGAAGCACGGCGACACGCTCTTCCAGTCCGTCACGAAGGACGGGACTCCGGTGTACACGAGCGTCGCCCCCGTGCCGGGTTCGGGCTGGTACGTGGTGGTGGGCCAGCCGGCGGCGGCGATCCACGCGCAGGTGCGAGACTCGATGGCGCGCGTGCTGATCGTCGGCGTGCTGTGCGCCATGCTGGCGGTGGCGGGCGCCCTGTACATGGCCCGGCGCCTGGCCCGGCAGCTGCGCAGCGCCGTCGAGGCCCATGTGCGCGGCGGCAAGGCCGTGTCGGAGCTCACCATCCGCGAGGTGGCCGAGCTCTCCGATGCCCTGGCCCGCGCGAGCGAGGCCGAGGCCAAGGCGATGGGCGAGCTGCAGCACGCGCGCGAGCAGGCGCTGGCGCAGCTCAAGGAGCGCAGCGACATGCTGGACGTGCTCGCCCACGAGGTGCGCCAGCCACTGAACAACGCCTCGGCGGCGCTGCAGGCGGCCTCGGTGGAGCTGTTGCGCGACGGCAAGCTCACCGCCGCCGAGCCGCTGCGCCGCGCCGAGCTGGTGCTCAACGAGGTGCAGCAGAGCATCGGCAACACGCTGGCGGTGGCCTCGCTGCTGGTCGGCAGCCAGCGCATCGAGGGCGTGGACACCGACATCGACGCGCTGATCGAGGTGGCCATCGCCGACCTGCCGCCGAGCGAGGCCCACCGCGTGCGCATCGAGCGCGACACGAACACGCGCACGGCGTGGATGGAGCCGGGGCTGATGCGGCTGGCGCTGCGCAACCTGTTGTCCAACGCGCTGCGCTGCAGCGCAGCGGGATCGGAGGTGATCGTGTGCATATCGGACTCCGACGAGCCGCTGGCGCTGATCCTCGACGTGATCGACCGTGGCCCGGGCATCGACCCCGGACGGCTGGCCACGCTCGCGGCCGGCATGCCGCCGCGCGCCGAGCGCGACGCGCGCGGCCGGCGGCGCGGCCTCGGCCTGCAAATCGTCCACCGCGTGATGGAACTCCACGGCGGCAGCCTGCGCATCGAGCGCACCGGGCCCGAAGGCACGACGATGCGCCTGATCATCACGCAGAGCGCCGGAGCCTGATCGACCATGAGCCTCCTCGCCCACCTGCTGCTGAAGCAAAGCCGCCTGCAACCCGCTCGTGGTGCCATCTTCCACGGCGACGCGCAGCATGCGAGCCACGCGCAGTGGGCGGCGCGCAGCGCCGGCGCGGCGCAGCGCCTGCGTGACGCCGGGCTCGCCCCGGGCGAGCGGGTCGTTCTCTTCATGCGCAACCACCCGCGCTACCTCGAGCTGCTGTGGGCAGCCTGGTGGGCCGGCCTCGTCGTGGTGCCGGTCAACGCCAAGCTGCACCCGCGCGAAGTGGAGTGGATCATCGCCGACGCGCAGGCGCGCTGGGCCTTCGTGACCCCCGATGTCGCGCCCGGGCCGCTGGCCGGGCTGCAGCGGCAGGTCGACGCCGAGTCGGCCGAAGCCGATGCGCTGCTGGCGCCGGTGGCAGACGCGGCGGCAGTGCCGATCGCCGAACGTGGGCCCGATCACACCGCCTGGCTGTTCTACACCTCCGGCACCACCGGGCGGCCCAAAGGCGTGATGATCACGCAGCGCAACCTGATGACGATGGGCCTGACCTACTTCGCCGACGTCGACGCGGTGTCGCGCGACGATGCGATCGTCTACGCCGCGCCGATGTCGCACGGCGCCGGCCTGTACGCGATTCCGCACCTGGTGGCCGGTGCGCGCCATGTGGTGCCGGCCTCGGGCGGGGTCGATCCGGCCGAGTTGTTCGCGCTCGGGCTCGCGCACGGCCCGCTGTCCACCTTCGCGGCGCCGACCATCGTCAAGCGCCTGGTCGACCATGCGCACCAGCACGGCCTCGGCCCGGCCGAGGCGGCACGTTCCTTCAAGACCATCGTCTACGGCGGCGCGCCGATGTACGTGGCCGACATCCAGCGCGCGCTGGCGGTGATGGGGCCGCGCTTCGTGCAGATCTACGGCCAGGGCGAGACGCCGATGGTGGCCACCGCGCTGGCGCGCCACCACCTCGCCGACGCTGCGCATCCGCGCCACCTCGAGCGCCTCGGCTCGGTGGGCGTGGCGCAGACACCGGTACGCATCCGCATCGCCGACGGCCAGGGCTGCGAACTGCCGGTGGGCGAAGTCGGCGAGGTGCTGGTGCGTGGTGACAGCGTGATGGCCGGCTACTGGCGCAACCCCGAAGCCACTGCCGCGGCGATCCGCGACGGCTGGCTGTTCACCGGCGACGTCGGCTGCCTCGACGCCGACGGCTTCCTGACGCTGAAGGACCGCAGCAAGGACCTGATCATCAGCGGCGGCTCGAACATCTACCCGCGCGAGGTCGAGGAGGTGCTGCTCACCGCGCCGGGCGTGGCCGAGGCGGCGGTGGTCGGTGCATCCGACGCCGAGTGGGGCGAGGTGGTGGTGGCCTTCGTCGTCGCCCAGCCCGGCGCGACGCCCACGCCCGAATCGCTCGACGCGCACTGCCTCGCGCAGATGGCCCGCTTCAAGCGGCCCAAGCGCTACCTGATCGTCGAGGCGCTGCCGAAGAACAACTACGGCAAGGTGCTGAAGACCGCGCTGCGCGAGCGGCTGGCCGGCAGCTGATCAGCGCCGCGCCGCGATCCAGGCGTCGACCTGCTCGTCGAGCACCTGCAGCGGCAGGGCGCCGCTGCCGAGCAGCAGATCGTGGAAGTCGCGCAGGGCCTGCGCGTCGAAGCGCGCGCCGAGCGCCTGCTTCGCCCGCTCGCGCGCCGCCTGGATGCGCATCATGCCGATCTTGTAGGCGCAGGCCTGGCCGGGCTCGACGACGTAGCGCTCGATCTCCGAAACCACGCTGGCCTGCGGCATGCCGGTCTTGTCGACCATGTAGCGCACCGCGCGCTCGCGCGGCCAGCGCTGCTGGTGGATGCCCGTGTCGACCACCAGCCGCACGGCGCGGAACATCTCCGCCTGCAGCCGGCCGAGGTCGCCGTAGGGATCGCCCTCGTACAGGGCCATCTCCTTGCCGAGCGACTCGGCGTACAACGCCCAGCCTTCCAGGTAGGCGGTGAAGGGCAGCACCTTGCGGAAGGTCGGCACGCCGCTCATCTCCTGCGCGAGTGCGATCTGGAAGTGGTGGCCCGGCACGCCTTCGTGGATGGCCAGGGTGCGCATGCCGAACCTGGGGAGTTCGGCCATGCTGCGCAGGTTGGCGAAGAAGATGCCCGGCCGCGAGCCGTCCAGCGCCGGCGGGTTGTAGTAGGCGCCGGGCGCCGTCTTCTCCTTGAATTCGGGCACGCGGCGCACTTCGATCGCGGCCTCGGGCAGGCGGCCGAACAGCGCCCTGGAGCGCTCGAGCTGGTCGCGGATCATCGCGGTGTAGTCGGCCAGCGCGGCCTGGCGGCCGGACTCGTCGTCGGTGTAGAGGAAGCGCGGATCGAGTGCCAGCCGCGCCAGCGCCTGGCCGGGCGTCTCGCCTTCGCGCAGCGCCGACTGGGCGACGAGGATGGCCGCCATCTCGGCTTCGATGCGCGCCACTTCAGCCACGCCGATGTCGTGCACCTGCTGCGGCGTCAGCTCGGTGGTCGTCTCGCGGCGCAGCCGCCAGGCGTAGAAGGCGTCGCCGTCGGGCAGCTTCCACGCGCCGTCGTCGGTGGTCGCCAGTGGCCACTGCCGCTCGAGCGCGGCGATCAGCCGCCGGTAGGCCGGCACGACGCCGCTCTCGATGAGCTGCGTGCAGCGATCGAGCAGCGCACGGCGTTCGGCGTCGTCCAGGCCCGGCAGTGTTGCCACCTTGCCGGCGAAGTGCAGGTACAGCGGATTGGCGGCCGGCAGCTTGCCGGCGAACTCGCGCATGCTGGCCAGCACGTGCTCGATCACGAAGCGCGGCGGCACCACGCCGAGCTGCTGGCGGCGCTGCAGGCCCTCGATCACCTGGTCGTACTTGCGACCGATCTCCGACAGGCGGGCCAGGTAGTCCTCGGCACCGCGCCGATCGGCGATCGCGTGAACGTTGATCAGGAAGTTCGGCGTCTCGTTCTGCACGCCCCAGAGCTGGTCGACCGGGTAGTCGTGGAAGCGGAATCGTTCGCCGTCGAGCTGGTTCTGCAGGAACCAGTCGAGCACGCGGTTGGACAGCCGCTGCGAGGGCGACAGTGCGCCGCCGTCGTAGGCGCGCAGGTCGGCGAGGTTGCGGCGCAGCTTCGCGAAGTCGCGGTCGCCCTTGGCGATCGACACGTCGTCGAGGTGCGCGTTGTGGCGCCGCCAGCCGAAGGACTCGGCGATGCCGATCGCCGACAGCGTCTCCGGGCTGTCCAGCGCGAACTCGATGAAGACCCTTTCGTGGAACAGGTCCAGGCTGAAGGGCCGGAACCAGACCAGGTTGATCACGAAGACCGCCAGGGCGAGCAGCAGCGCGGCGACAACGGCGAACGCCGCCGACCGCCTCCTCATTGCAGGCTCCCTTCCCGCCGCGCCACGGCGTGCGCCCGCGCCGGCATGGCGGCCACCCCGACGCGGTTGCGGCCGTCGCGCTTGGCGGCCAGCAGTTCGTCGTCGGCGGCCTTGAGCAGGGCGTCGGGCGAGGCCGGCGCGAGCAGCGTGTCGGCCACGCCGGCGGAGAAGCTCAGGCCTTCGAGGGTTTCGTCGTCGAGTTCGAAACGCATCGCGCGCCAGCGGCGCAGCAGCGCCTGCACCTTGCGGCGTGCGCCGTCGGCCGTCGTGCGTGGCATCAGCAGGCAGAACTCCTCGCCGCCGTAGCGGCAGGCCACATCGCTGCGCCGGCCGTGGTCGACCAGCAGCGCGCCGAAGGCCGCAAGCAGCCGGTCGCCGGCGGCATGGCCGTGCACGTCGTTGATGCGCTTGAAGTGGTCGAGGTCGATGATCACCAGCGCCAGCGGCTGAGTCTCGCGCCGGCCCAGCGCGAACAGCGTGGGCAGCGTGTCGTTGAGGTGGCGGCGGTTGAACAGGCCGGTCAGCGGGTCGTGCACCGCCTGCTCGCGCAATGCGGCCTGCAGCGCCTGCACCTCGTCGACCTTGCGCGACAGCTGCGCATTGATGGCCGCCAGCTCGGCGCGTGCACGTTCGGTATGGCGCGCCCGGGCATCGTTCTCGTCGAGACGGTGCTGCAGGCGCAGCAGCTCGGTCTGCAGGGTCGCGGCCTGGTAGCGCGCCCGCGAGGCCAGCTGCGTCTGCGCGCGGTGCAGCCGTTGCCACTGGCGCAGTGCGGCGAGTGCGGATGCACTGTCGCCCGCCGCTTCGTGCGCCTCGCTGAGCACACCGAAGAACTGCGCGCGGATGCGCACCGAGAGGCCATCGACGTCGTCGCGCGCGGCTTCGCCCTGCCCGGCACGCAGCGTTGCCACCGCGCGTGTGGCATCGCCCTCGGCCAGCGCCAGCAGGCCGGCGGCGGTGATGCGCTCGAGGCGTTCGTCGGCCAGCGGCGAGACGCCCAGGGCCAGCGCGCGCGCCACCAGCTCGGCGCCCAGCGCCGTCTGCCCGGCGCGCAGCGCGGCGATGGCCAGCGTCTCGAAGGCCGGCTCGATGCTGCCGCGGCCGCTGGCGTCGGTGGGCATGGCCAGCACGGAGGCCACGTCGGGCATCGCCTCGCCGGCGCGGCCAAGCTCGGTCAGGCAGAGCACGCGGTTGATCAGCAGGATGCCCAGCAAGCGCGCGTTCTTCAGCTGGGTTCCGCCGGCCAGGCCCTGGTCGACATGCTGCAGCGCGTGCTCGTAGTCGCCGATCTGCAGCAGCTCGTGCGACAGATTGCAGTGCAGCACCGTGTCGAAGCCGTGGCCGCGCTTCGGGCCGGCGTCGCGCAGCGCCTCGAACATGTGCGCGAAGGCCTGCGACGAGTCGCCCAGCGCCGAGTAGCAGCCGGCGATGGTGTTGAGCAGCACGCCGCGCTGGTCGTGGCGCAGCACGCGTACGCCTTCGTCGCGCAGCGGCAGCACCGCGGCGAGCGCCTCGCGCACCCGGCCCTCGCGCCACATGGCGCGCGACAGCGCGGCGCTGGCCAGCAGGTGGCCGGCACGGTCCTCGCCCTGGGCGAAGCAGCGCAGCGCACGCTTGAGTTCGCGCGTCGCATCGGCCACGGTGCCGAAGTAGAGCAGGTGGTAGCCCAGCGTGATGCGGCCCCAGCCCTCGGCGCCGGCATCGCCGCTGCGCTGCGCCGCAGCGATCGCCACCTCGGCCAGCCGGCGTGCCCGCGGCGAGTCGACATGCAGCAGGTTCCAGGCACGACGCGCCTGGCGCAGCGCTGCAGTGGGGGGCGTTCGCGGGCTCGGCATGCGGCGATTATCGCGAGGAGGCCTTCAGAACCCGCCGAACCGGCCGATATGAACGAACCGCCACCCCCGAAAAGGGATCCGCCATGAATGCCGTCGTATCCGCCGCCGCCTCGAGCGCCTCGTCCGCCCAGGCCGGCACCGTGCAGGGCGCCGCCTCGACGCTGGTGCTGAAGAAGGCCATGGACGCCCAGGCCGCCTCGGCAGCGCAGCTGATCGCCTCGCTGCCGCAGCCGGCGCTGGCGACGTCCGGCAGCCTCGGCACGCAGGTCAACACCTTTGCCTGAGCGTGCGCCACGGCGCGCGCCTCAGTGCGAGGTGCCCTCCGAGCGCGAGATCTTGTTCCAGACGTTGTACTTGCCGACCGGCTTGCTCATCGGCAGGCGCTTGACTTCCTTGAACGTCGTCGCGTCGTAGACGACGATCACGCCGTCCATCTCCCACACGCTGGCCAGCGCGTAGCGGCCGTCGCGGGTGAACTCGATGTGGGCCAGCGTGCGGCCGGGTTCGCGCACCTGCGCCACCGGCTCGAGCGTGCGCTTGTCGATGATCGTCAGCGTGTCCCTGGCGCTCGGGCTCATCATCGAATCGACCCAGGCATAGCGCGAGTTCTCGTGGCTGCGCATGAAGAAGCCCGGCCCCGGCGTGGTGATGCTCTTCACCGTCTGCCAGGTCTTCATGTCGATCACCTGCACCACGCCGTCCTTCAGGTTGGGGCTGGCCAACACGGTGCTGCCGTTCCAGGCGAAGGTGATGCCCGAACCGAGGTGCGGCATGCCGGCCAGCGGCAGTGCGGCGATGCGGCGCCGGATGTCGAGGTTGACCACCTGCGCGCTCGGGCTGCCGTCGTTCTTCGGGCGCGTGGCGCCGAGCACGTGGCGGTAGCTCTGGTCGAAGAAGAAGTCGTCGAGCGGCTCGTCCAGCGGCGTGCGGCGCACGCCCAGGAACCCCGGCTTGGGCGTGCCTTCGCCCATCCTGTAGTCGTGCACCAGGCCGTCGTGGATGGGCTCGGCCTTCGGGTCGTAGGAGATCTCCCACAGCTCGGGGATGTCCTTCAGCGCGACCACGAAGCTGCGGCGCGGCTGCGCGTCGTAGACCGCGGAGACGCGAGAGCTGGCCTTGCCGTCCAGCGTGGCGGCGTCGTAGGTGCGCTGCAGCTGCAAATCGGCGTCGAACAGGGCCAGCGTGTGCGGCAGGTAGTTGGCGGCCATCACCCAGCGGCCGTCACCGGAGACGGCGACGTTGCGCATGTTCAGCCCGGCGCGCACCTCGGCCACCACCGTCAGGTTCCACAGGTCGTACTTGGTGATCCAGCCGTCGCGCGAACCGAAGTAGACGAAGCGCCCGTCGGGCGAGAACTTCGGCCCGCCGTGCAGCGCGAAGCGCGAGGCGAAGCGGTGCATGACCTCGAACCTGTCGCCGTCGACGACCGAGACATGGTGGTCGCCGCCCTCGACGACGAGGAACACGTTCATCGGGTCGGCCTTCCACGCCGGCCGGGCCGGCAGCGACGACGCCCCCTCGACAACGCTGCGCGAAGCGCGGATCTGCGCTTCGCTCCAGCCCGGCGCCGGCGTCACCGGCGTGTAGATCCACTTCGACAGCGCGGTGATCTGCTCGGCCGAGAGCTTGTCGGCGAAGCCGGGCATCTGCGTGGCGGTGCGGCCCTTGGCGATCACCGCCGTGGCCTCGGCCGGCTTCACGCGCTGCAGGCTCTCGGGCAGCAGCGCCGGGCCCATGCCGCCCAGCCGCTGCTCGCCGTGGCAGGCCACGCAGTGCTCGCGGTAGAGGGCCGGCGCATCGGATGCCGTGCCGGTCTGGGCGCGCGCCATGTCGGCGGCGATGGCAAGGAAGGACGCGGCCAGCGCAACCTTCCACCAAGTGGCGGTTGGCTTCATGTGACGGCCTCCACCGCGGCGACGCCGATCTCCTCGTCATCGAGATAACAACCCGGGTCGCCCGCCCAGGCATCGCCGGTGACCTGCTGCGCCCGCGTGCGCGTGTTGCCGCCGCAGATGTCGAAGTGGCGGCAGCCGGCGCAGCGGCCGCCGACCGGGCGTGGCTTCATCTTCAGGCCGCGCATCAGCGAGTCGCTGGTGTCCATCCAGATCGTCGAGAACGGCCGCTCGCGCACGCTGCCCAGGCTGTGGTGCCACCACATGGTGTCGGGATGCACCACGCCGAGGTTGTCGATGTTGGCCACGTTGACGCCCGAGGCGTTCCCTCCCCAGGCCACCAGCCGCTCGCGCAACGGCGCTTCCCAGCGCGGGAAACGTTCGTGCACCCACTGCAGCAGGTACGCACCGTCGGCGTCGTTGTTGCCGGTGACGAAGTCCTGCTCGCTGCCGGCCTTCGCTGCCCGCCACGCGGCTTCGTACAACACGTCGAGCGCGTTGCGGGTGGTCTCGAACTGCGCGTCGCGCGAGCGGTGGATGTTGCCGCGGCCGGCGTAGTTCAGGTGCGAGAAGTAGAACTTGTCGATCGCCTCGTCGCGCATCAGGCGCAGCAGCGGCACGAGGTCGTGCGCGTTCATCGCCGTCATCGTGTAGCGCATGCCCACCTTCACGCCACGGTCGCGCAGCATGCGCATCGCGGCCAGGCTCTTGTCGAAGGCGCCTTCCATGCGGCGGAACCTGTCGTGCGTGGCGCCGATGCCGTCCAGGCTGATGCCGACGTAGTCGAAGCCCTGGGCGGCAATGCGGTCGGCCATCGGCGCGTCGATCAGCGTGCCGTTGGTCGACAGGCCGACGTAGAAGCGCATCGCCTTGGCGCGCGAGGCGATTTCGAAGATGTCGGCGCGCATCAGCGGCTCGCCGCCGGAGAGGATCAGCACCGGCACCCTGAAGGCCTTCAGGTCGTCCATCACCGTGAAGACCTCTTGCGTGCTCAGCTCGCCGGTGTATTCGTGGTCGGCCGAGATCGAGTAGCAGTGCTTGCAGGTCAGGTTGCAGCGGCGGATCAGGTTCCAGATCACCACCGGGCCTGTTGGCTGGCCGCTGCCGCGGCTGGCCGGCACCGGGTAGAGGCCGGCGGCTTCCGCCTGGGCCAGCTCGCGCATGTATTGCGAGACGCGGAACATGATTCAGTTCTCCGTGAACGAGAGTCGCAGCCCGGTCTTCTTCAGGATCGCGCTGCTGTAGAGGATGTCGCTGCCGCGGCAGGCGTCGCCGAGCAGGGTACGGATCTGCACAGCCTGGCGCTCGACCTCGTCGCGCGAACGGCCATGCACCATCGCGAACAGGTTGTAGGGCCACACCGGCAGTGCGCGCGGGCGGCGGTAGCAGTGGCTGACGCCGGGCAGGGCGCCGACCATCGCACCGAGCTCATCGATCCGATCGTCGGCCACGTCCCACACCGTCATGCCGTTGGCGGTGTAGCCGAGCTTGTAGTGGTTGGGCACCGCGCCGATGCGGCGGATCAGGCCCTCGGCGAGCATCTCGCCGAGCCGCTCGCGCACCTGCTCGCCGCTGACGCCGAGCATCGCGCCCACCGCCTCGTAGGGCCGCGCCACCAGCGGCAGGCCCGACTGCGTGGCGGCGATCAGCTCGCGGTCGAAGTCAGACAGCGCCATGGTCGGGCTCCGCAGCGGCGGACAGCCGCAGTTCGACGAAGTACTCGCGCTCCTTCGGGAAGGCGTGCACCTTCAGGCCGGTCGCAGCTTCGATGCGCTCGAGCGCGTCGAACGCCGCTTCGCGTGCCTCGGCGGCGATCACGAACCACATGTTCAGCCGATGCTCGCGCCGGTAGTTGTGCGCCACCTCGGGGAAGGCGTTGACGATGCCGGTGATGCGCTGGAAGTCGGCCTCCGGCACCTCGATGGCAGCCAGCACGAACAGGCCGCCGGCGCGCTCGATCTGGAACAGCGGGCCGAAGCGCGTCAGCGTGCCGCGCGCGAGCAGGTGGCGCAAGCGCTCGATCATCTCGTCCTCGGAGATGCCGAGCTCGGCGCCGACGTCGGCGAACGGACGCTCGGTGAGCGGCAGTTCGCCGTGCAGCCGGTCGATGAGCTGCAGGTCGACCCGATCCGGGGCCTCAGGCATGTTCATGGTCGGCCACCCGTTGCGCGCTGCGGAAGTAGCTCCCGCCCTGCTGCTTGAAGCGCCGCAGGCTGAACAGCACCTCGTGCGGGCGATGCTCGAGGCCGGCGGCGCGCGCCGCCGCGGCGATCGTCGCGCGCACGGCCTCGCGCTCGCGGCCGTGCACCATGCAATACAGGTTGTAGGGCCAGCCCGCGGCTCGGGCGCGGCGATAGCACAGCGTCACGCCGGGCTGCGCGGCGAGCGCGGCACCGCGGGCGTCGACTTCGTCATCGGGCACGTCGAACACCGTCATCGCATTGCGGTCGAAGCCCAGCTCGTGGTGGCGAACCACCACGCCGAAGCGGCGCAGCGTGCCGCGGTCCAGCCAGCGCTCGATCGTGGCGAGCACCTCGGCCTCGTCGCGGCCGAGCTGTGTTGCCCAGGCGGTGTAGGGCCGCACGACCAGCGGCATGCCAGCCTCGACCAGCACGGCCAGCGGCCGCTCGGCCTCGGCCACGGGGGCGGCGCGTCGCTCGGCGTGCGGGCGGTCGGTCGCCGCAACGGCACCGCGCAGGTCGAAGCCCAGGTCGATGCGGTAGACACGCTGCATCGGCAGGCGCAGCGTGGCCAGGCCAGTGTCGTGCTCCAGCGCATCGAGCCGCGCGTGCAGCGTGGCGCCCTCGGTGCCGGTGATCACGAACCAGAGATTGAAGCGGTGCTCACGCTCGTAGTTGTGGTTGACGCCGGGCAGCGCATCGACCTGTGCGGCCACGGCGTCGAGCCGATCGGCAGGTACCGCCATCGCGACGAGCAGCGCGGCACCACCGGCGCCGGCGGCCCACACGCCGCCGATGCGGCTCAGCGAACCCTCGGCACGCGCGGCCTCGAAGCCTGCGATGACCGCGATCTCGTCCGTGCCCAGCGCTGAGGCGACGCGCGCGAACGGGCGGCCGTCCAGCGGGAAGCCGTGCTGCCAGCGGTTGAGAAGCGTCAGGCGGTCCATGCTCAGAAGCCCATGCGCGCGGCGCGGCTGGTGAAGAACACGCCACTCGGTGCGTCCAGCGGCAGCGTGGCGAGCGTGGCGAAGCTCTTCGTGTCGAACACCGACACGCGGTTGGAGTCGCGCGAGCTGATCCAGACCGCCTCGCCGCGCGGCGTGAACTCCATGTGCAGCACCGCCTTGCCGGGCTCCAGCGTCTTCACCACCTGGCGGGTGACGGTGTCGATCACCTGCACGCGGTCGTAGTCGGGCACGGCGAAGTTGACCCACACCTGGCGGCCGTCGGGCCGCGCGATCGCGAACACCGGCTGGCCGGCGACGGGAATGCGCGCCACCTCGGCCCAGCTCTCGGTGTCGACCACCAGCACCTCGTGGCGGCCGATGGCCGGCAGGTACGCATGGCGCCCGGCCACTGCCCAGCCGCGCAGGTGCGGCATCTTGAAGACCGGCAGCGCTTGCTGGCCGCGGCCGTAGCCGGCCAGGATGCGGCGCACCTGCGGCTTCTCGGCCCACAGGTCGATCAGCGCCAGCCCGTCCTCGCCGAACAGGCCGGCGATGTAGTGGCGGCCGTCGGGCGTGACCAACGCGTCGTAGGGCTGGCGGCCGACGTTCTCGAACTTGGTCAGCTTCGGCGTCGCTGCCTCCGAGAGGTCGGCGATCCAGATCTGGTCGGCATCGAACAGCGAGAAGACGAAGCGCCTGCCCGGCAGGTCGGCCAGACCCACGACGCGCGAGAGCTTGCCCGGCGTGCCGGGCGCGTCATAGCGGGCCGGGATGTCGGCGACGAGCGCGAGCGTCTTCGCATCGAACACCTTCACGCCGCCGGGCTGGTAGTTCTGTGCCGCGACCAGCGTGCCGTCCTGCGACACCGCGCCGCCGATCGAGTTGCCGGACTGCATCACACGCTGCTCGATGCGGCGGGTGATCAGGTTGATGCGGCTGAGCGCACCGTCGCGGCCGAACACGAAGGCGCTGCCGCCGTCGCGCGAGAACACCACCGAGGCGTGTGACAGATCGCCCAGCCCCGGCACCTCGGCGAGCACGCGGCGCTCGCTGGTGTCGACGATGGCCACGGTGCCGCTGGCGCGCTCGATGACGACGCCGAGGTCGCCGGTGCCCTTGGGTGGCGCCGTGACGGCGCAGCCGGCGAGCCAGGCCGCGCAGAGAAGCGACAGCGCTCGCTTCATCGTGACTCCTCGGGAAAGCCGGCCAGCAGACGCTCGGCGATCCAGCGTGATTCGCCGGCACGCAGCATCGAGCGCCACGGAGGCATCGGCGTGCCGGGGCGGCCGTGTTCGATCACCGCCTCCAGCGAATCGAGCGGCTTGTCGGCCAGCGCCGCGGGAGTCAGCGCGGGGCCGAGCCCGCCGGTCAGCGCCATGCCGTGGCAGGAGCCGCAGTCCTGCCGGACCATGCGCACCAGCTCGCGCTGGCGTGCCGTGTCCGGCGAGGCAATCACGGGCAATGCGACGGCCATCAGCATGCCGATCAGGAGCCGTCGCATGCCCATGGTCAGCTCTTGAGAATGAACTCGACCGCCGCCTTGAGGTTGGCGTCGTCGATCTTCTCCGGCGGGTTCGGCGCCATCGGGATCGGGCCGAAGCTGCCCTTGCCGCCGCTGCGCACCTTCTGCATCAGCGTGGGCACGACGTCCTGGCCCTTGTACTTGGCGGCGATCTCCTTGAAGGAGGGCCCGACCATCTTCTTGTCCCTGGCGTGGCAGGCCAGGCAGCCGGCCTTGTTCATCGCCTCTTCCGGGTTGGCCTGCGCCGGGGCCGGAGCCCCGAACGCAGCCACCGCCAGGCCGAGCGACAACATCAGTTGTGTCTTCATGGTGGTGGCTCCAGCGTCAATAGACATCATGTTGGGTGTTGTAGACGTTGAAGTGCCCGGTCGGCGTGATCAGGCGCGGGTCCTTGATCACGGCCTTCAGCTTCAGCGTCCTGTCGTCGACGACGACCAGCGCGCTCTGCTTGTTCTTGGCGCTCCACACCGCGAACCACACCTCGTCGCCGGCCTTGTTGAACTCCGGCTGCACGACGCGCTTGGCGCCGTCGTCGGTGAGGCCCGCCCACTCGGCGATGGGCAGCGTGACGTAGCCCTTGTCGAGGGCGTTGATGTCGTAGACGACGATCGACTGCGAGATCTTCGGATCGGGGTTGAGCGGCGCATCCGAATACAGGTGCATGCTCTTCGGATGGCTCTTGATGAACAGCGCGCCGCCGCCCGGGCCCTTGATCTTGGCGACCTCCTTGAAAGCGAACTGCTTGTTCTTCTTCGGGTCGGTGCCGATCAGCGAGATCGTCTCGTCGCCGAGGTGGCCGGTCGCCCAGACGGGGCCGAACTTCGGGTGCTTGAAGTTGGCGCCGCGGCCCGGGTGCGGGATCTTGCCGACCTCGGTCAGGCCGGCGAGCTTGCCGTCCTTCGCGTCGATTGCGGCAATCTTGTTGCTGTTGTTGGCCGCCACCATGAAGTAGCGCTTGCTGCTGTCCCAGCCGCCGTCGTGCAGGAAGGGCGCCGAGCCGATCTCGGTGACCTTCAGCGCCTCGATGTTGGAGTAGTCCACCATCAGCGTCTTGCCGGTCTCCTTGACGTTGACCACGAACTCCGGCTTGAAGTGGCTGGCCACGATCGAGGCGACGCGCGGCTCGGGGTGGTACTCCTGCGTGCCCACCGTCATGCCGCGCGTGGCGACGATCTTCAGCGGCTCGAGCGTGTCGCCCTTCATGATCACGTACTGCGGCGGCCAGTAGGCGCCGGCGATGGCGAACTTGTCCTCGTAGCCCTTGTACTTGCTGGTGTCCACCGAGCGCGCCTCGAGACCGATGCGCAGTTCGGCCACGTTGTCGGGCTTGGCCATCCACAGGTCGATCATGTTGATCTTGGCGTCGCGCCCGATCACGAACAGGTAGCGGCCCGAGGCCGACACGCGAGAGATGTGCACCGCGTAGCCGGTCTTGACGATGTTGATGATCTGCTTGGTGTCGCCGTCGATCAGGGCGACTTCACCGGTGTCGCGCAGCGTGGTCGAGAAGATGTTCTCGATGTTGTAGCTGTTCATCTTCTTCGTCGGCCGCTTCTCCGGCGGGACGATGACCTTCCAGGTCTGCTTCATCTGCGCCATGCCGAACTCCGGCGGCACGGGCGGGTCGTGCTGGATGTAGCGCGCCATCAGGTCGACGGTCTTCTCGTCCATCTCGCCGCTGGTCTGCCAGTTCGGCATGCCGGCGGGCGAGCCGTAGGCGATGAAGACCTTCAGGTAGTCGGTGCCCTTGCCCTGCGTCAGGTCGGGCGTCAGCGGCTTGCCGGTGGCGCCCTTGCGCAGCACGCCGTGGCAGCCGGCGCAACGCTCGAAGTAGATCTTGCGTGCGGTGTCGAACTCGGCCACCGTCATCGGCGGCGCCTTCGGGTTTGTCGACTGGTACATCGGCTCGCCGGCCATCGGCGAGCCGCCGGCCTGGTACTTCAGCTCGGGCTCGGTGACGCCCTTCTTGTCCTGCGCCGAGGCGCCGAAAGGCGACATGGCGATCAGCAATGCAGCCGTCAGCGTGAGCGGCGACGCGGGAATGAGGCTTCTCATGGTGCTCTCCTGGGTTGACCTGTCCGGTGGTGTGTGCCGGCATGGTCGGGCGGGCCAGGAGGCGCGTCCTTGAACTGGTTCAAGCGCAGCAGAAGTGCGCCACGCAAGGCAGCGCCATCACGGCGCCACGTGATCCAGGTGGAACAGGGGTCGATCAGAGCTGCCGCGCGGTAGCGCGCGCGGCTCAGCTCAAGCGGGCGGGCGCGGTTGGCGGGCCGAAGCGGGCCGGGCTGCTGCCCATGCGCGTGGGTTCGACCACCTGCTGCAGCACCGGGGTCGGGGCCGGTCGCGTGACGCCGGCCTCTTCCTCGAGTTCGCGCTCGAGAACGGGTGCACGGTTGTGCACACCCAGCAGGCGGCTGAGTGCCCAGGTCAGGCCGATGAACAGGCCGGTGGCGCCGACGCTGCAGGCCACCAGCAGCGCGGCCAGCGTCCACGGCGTGATGACCAAGCCCAGGCCGAGCGCAGCCAGCAGCGCCACCCCAGCACTGCGCCAGCGGCCGCGCGGGCCGAGCAGCCGCGTGACGGCCGCCACATAGGACGTCAGGAACAGGCCCATCAGCAGCAATTGGGCGGGCAGCAGGGAAGCGGGTTGCTGGTCGAGTGCGGCGAAGGGGTTCACGGTGTCACCTCGGAAGGTGTCATCAGCATGGAGCAGTTACATGCCCTGCGCCACCCCCGAAACAAATACCACGCGACGGCCGTGGTTCAAGTCACGCGGCCACTCCGGCAAGGCGATGCCGCGGCGCTACACGGCGCAGTAGCGCTCCTGGATGTCGCGGTCGGCCAGCAGTGCGGCTGCATCACCCTGGTGCACGATGCAGCCCTGGTCGAGGATGTAGGCGCGGTCGGAGATCGACAGGGCGCGCTCGACGTTCTGCTCGACGAGCAGGAGCGTGGTGCCCTCGCGCTTCATCTGCTCGAACAGTGCGAACATCTCGTGCACCAGCAAGGGCATGATGCCCTCCGAGGGCTCGTCGAGCAGGATCATGCGCGGCTTGCTCATCATTGCGCGCGCGATGGCGAGCATCTGCTGCTCGCCGCCGGAGAGCGAGGTGCCCTCCTGCTCCATGCGCTCGGCCAGGCGGGGGAAGGTCTTGGCGATGGTCGCGATGCGCTCCTTCT